>NZ_VFVX01000028.1:0-72764 GCF_006442395.1 Mesorhizobium sp. B2-3-5
TTCTCCTGTTCGATGGCTGTCAGCAGTGACGCAATCTCCTGATCCATGCCCAGACTTGCCTGGGGGCCAAGGTTGCGCTGGCTCATGGGAGACATCGCATTCTCTTAACAAATGATATTCCTGCAAAACACTGTGCACAGGCGGCCGGTGTTTGCAAGGCGATCCCGGCCCGCAATCCGGCCGGCCCCCGGCTCTGCACAACATTGTTCGGCAATCCGAAATTTTCCCTTCGAGCCGTCACGATGGGGCGACGGTTCAGCTCAGCGTGGTCGTCCACCGACGGTCCCTCGATCGGTTGCCATCGAGCCGGCGTTGCAGGGCATGCCGATTCCAAATCCATGGTTGGGCTGGTCATCGCTGCGATTCCTCTCGAACACGGGTTGAGGCACTATGTTCCTCCGGCTCGAAGAAGAAATGCGGTCCCGTCCCAACGGCTGAATGGCATCTCTGCGTCGACGATGATCCGCATGCCGGACGCGTTTGCGAACCGATGGATATCGTGACGGTCGAGGGCGACCGCCCCACGGTAGGAGTAGTTCAAAACCGCTGCCATGCCGCCTGGCCTGAGCACCCGCGCCATCTCGCTCAAGTGCCGCTCGGCAAGCCCGGCTAGCACCAGATAGGGAAAACTGTCGACAGCCAGTATGCCGTCGAAACTCTTGTCGGCGAAGTCGGTGAGGTCCAACCCCGATGTCTGCCGCAGTTCCACGTTGGCAAACGAAACGCATTGCCGGCCTGCGATCGCCAGCATGGTCGAGGAGATGTCGATGCCGACCAAACGGCCGACCTTGGCGTGAAGGGCCGTTTCGAACCGGCCAATGCCGCACCCGATGTCCAGTATGTCCTTTCCGGATCCGGTAAAGCCGTGACCTTCCAGCCAGCCGACAATCTCAGCCGTCGTTGCCGCCAGGATTTCCTCGTCGCCGAGCGAGGACAATTGTACACTCGCGGCAGGCGAAATGGCGGCCGCGCCGTCAAAGCCGCTCGCCAGCCGCTGCACGGTCGCGACCGCCATTTCACCCTCGTCGATGTCATGGCAAACCGCCGCGGCCGTTGCGCGAAGGTCTTCGAAATCATCCAGCTTACGCAAAAGCAGCGCGGCAACGGACTTAAGCCAATATCGTTCGGCACTGTCGTTTGACCGCATGGTCAAGGCGATGTCCGCCAGATCCGCCGCGTCAATTCCTGTGTCCACATGAACCGCCAGCCTGGCGAGGGCGACTTCGGGGGAAACCCCGTCCATCATGCAGATCTCAAGCGTGCGCATTGCCGCTGCCGCCTCATGGACCGATCCGGGACGCGGCGCCGTCACGCCGGCGTGCTCCGCGTCCATACCCTTTGCCTGGTCCAGCGGTCGAGCGCGCCCCACCCGTATTTGTAGCTTTCCTGGCCCCGCAGGAAGTCGAATTCCCGCGCGCCTTCACGGAAGGCCTCGCCAATGGCGTGACCGATCAGGATCGCTCCCGGGCTCTCGCCGGCATAGGCTGGATCGAAGCCGCCGAGGTAGGCATAGGCGCGGCGGCTGTGATGGAACCCGTAATAGGCGCCGACAACCGAATCGCCGATCTCGATCAGCCAGCATCGGGCCAAGCCCTCCGCCGCGAGGCGGGGGAGGGCATTGCGGTGAAATTCCCGTGTGGCGGCGTCGGCCAGCACGCCGCCGCCTTGCCCATACCAACGCGCGACATGCAACCGGATCAGCTGGCCGAGGAATGTTTCGGGATCAGCCTCGGCGCGCCGGATGTCGACACGGTCTCTGCGGCGTGCGGCTTGGTGGGCACGGCGCAACTGGCGCCTGCGCCGGGCGGGGACACAATCCGTGAGCGACGGATCGCCAGCAAGCGAGAGCACCGGGCATGCGGCATGGCACGAATCGCAATTCTCCCGCACGGCCGGCAGTGTCAGGGCCAGCGCGGCTGCCTCGGTCGCGAGATCGGGCAGGATCCATTGCGACCATTCGAGCGAGAGGACAGCCTCGGCGATTGCCGCGTTGACCGCTGACTGTCGTTCCGGTGCGCACAATATGTCGAGATAGTCGCTGAGTGAAATCCCGATCGGCAACAAGCGCGGACCGGAAACGTGCGCTTCCAGATAGAGCGGCGCCAGGCCGACGAGATCGTGTCCATTCCATATGGCGATCGCCGTCAATTCACCCGGCGCGAATGTCCGCCACCATGGCAGAAGCCAGGCGGGAGACTGGAAGGGGGTCGCGGCGGGGCTTTGCAGCCAGAGTCGCCGCCAGCGCGGTCCAAGCGCCTCCAATGCTCCTTCGTCGTGGATGATCTCGGCGCAGAGACCACTCACGGCTCGGTCTCCAGCGCTGGCTGGCGAGCACCAAGCCGCGCCAGACCTTGATATGCATCCATGTACGACGAGATCATACGCTCGAGGGAAAAGCGGCGGCGCGCCTCGGCCCGGCATGTTTCGTTGTCGAGACCGGCCGAGGCCATGATGGCTTGCGCCATCTCGTCGACGTCGTCGACCAGAAAGCCGGTCCTGCGGTGCTGGATGACGTCGGGCAGCGCGCCATTCGGAAAGGCAACGACCGGCGTGCCGCAAGCGAGCGCCTCCATCGCGACAAGCGAGCTTGTTTCGGCGGCGAGGCTGGGGATGACCAGGCAGCGGGCGGCATTGAGAAAACGCCGTTTGGCGAAAAAGCCGAGCGGTCCGAGGAAGCGCCGGTGCCTGTCGAGACGTGGCACGATTTCATCGTGGAAATACTGGATATGCGTCTGGTAGGGATAGAGCCTGCCGCCGACGGCCAGCGGCACGCCCGCCTGCTTGGCCGCATCGAGTGCCAGATGAATGCCTTTCTCGGGGCATATTCGACTGAGCACCAGCGCGAAATTGCGCCGCGATCGGGTTTCGCTCAAAGCATCGACGTCGACGCCGTTCGGGATCGGCGGCACCAGGATGGAGCCGGCCGGAGCTGTTTCCTGTTGCGCCGCCGATACAGCGTGGAGCCACAGGTCCTCACGCACCGGTCTTAGCACCGCCGGCGGGTACCATTCGAGCGGCAGGTGCAGCGTTACCAGCGTCGGGCCAGTGTCCGGCAGGTAGGCATCGAAGTCGATGCCGTGCAGATGAACCACATCGACCGGCCAGCGTGCGCGGGCTTCAGCGATTGCCGCACGATGCGCGTCCTGAGCCCGCCTCTTGGCTGCTTCGTCGAGTACGCCCGTTTCGGCAGGCGTCTCGATCAGGGTACCGGCCGTATTGGAACCCTGGCATGCGACGACAAGGGAACGATTGCCCATCCGCACCAGCGCCCGGTCCAGCATGGACAGCACTTGTTCCGCGCCGCCGACGGCGTCAGGCCCGACCGGGGCCAGGGGATAGGCTACATTGAGGACCGTGAGGGTCACAGCACGAAGCCTTCATGCGGCCGAGGCCCGACGCACCGGAACCGCGCCGGCGCGGATCCCGGGCGCATAGCGCCGGATCATGTCGGCGCAGAATTCAGCGAATTCCTCCGGCACCAAAGGCGGGCTGGTGTGGTGGGGTTGCAGGCCGCGATGTTCGGGCGTGAAGCAGAACGTGACCGTAACATTGAAATCCTCAAGTGCCTGCATCTGGCGGTCGAACCAGTCGAGCGCGTTCGGCCTGAAACTGTCGGCCCAGGACAGGCCTGTGCGCATATGGGTGACGCCGAGCCGTTTCATCCAGGTAACGGCATCGTCCAGCCGATGGTCTTGGTAGTGGAACCACTGGACCAATCCAATCTGCGGAGCGTAGCGAAGGAATTCCTCGAGTGCCGGCTTCGGCGTGCCGTCCTCGCGCAGCAGGCCCATGTAGAAGTGGCGGTAATAGGAAGATCCTTCCGCTTCGCGGTGGCGCGTGGTGGCTTCCCAGGCGCGTGGGAGGTCGTAGAGACTGTACCATTGGATGCGCGGCGCATTGCCGATCAGCAGTTCCGCCGTACGGCGCAAACCCCATACCTGGACCTCCTCCGCGCCAAAGGTCGAGACGCCGACCTCGCTGACCCAGACCGGGAGGTCGGTGACGGCGGAAATCTCGCCGAGCTTTTGCGGCCACTCCTGGATTTGCCAAAGGTTCCAGTCCAGAGGGAAACCGTGCACGGCGACGGCGTCGAGGTGATCGAGCACGCCGAATTCCTTCATCCGGGTCATGAATCCCGCATCGATTGGCGAGATGCCGCCGAGGACCTTGGTCACTGCCGGATTTTCCCGCTTTATCGCATCGGCGGCCAGGATCGCCATGGTGGCGAAGCGGCTCCAGTCGGGATCAAGCTCGGGGTCCCAATGGGACTTGTTGTTGGGCTCGTTCCAGATCATGGCGGCTTCAATCATCTTGTCTTCCTTTCACCGGATAGACGGCACCGCCGCCGGCCGGCTCGCCGGCCACGCGGCACAAATAAACCTCCGTTTCTGGATGCAGCACGATCTCAAAACCGGCGCTACGCAGCATCGCCTCGGCGCAGGCGCGGTTCGGTATCCACCAATTTGTCGGATCGTCGGCATAGCGGTGTTCGATGAAGTGAAGTTTCGGGAATTCCGGCTGGTCGAACAGCTCATGGCTCCAGAAGTGGTAGTTCTGTTCGAGCTCGGGCAAATCGGTGCTGCCGCGCTGCATCGACTGGAAGATCAATAGATCGGCCACGACGTGCTCGCGGATCAGATCGAGCGCCAGCAGCGGATGGCGCAGATGGTAGAGCACCCCCATGAACAGCACGATGTCGAAGCTTTCGCCCAGAGCGCCGACGTCATAGACCGACAACTGCCGGAATTCGATTTCGCAATCCGCGACCTCGGCGGCAAAGCGGGCCTGTGCCAGATAGACCTCGTCGAAGTCGATGCCGAGCACACGGTCGGCGCCACGCCTTTTCATTTCGATCGAATAGAAGCCGGCGTTGCAGCCGATATCGAGCACGGATTTGCCCGTCAGATCGGCGGGGATCGCATCCGCGAACTTGCGCCATTTGATCAGCGGGTAATTGCCGAGGAAATGGTCGGGCGCGGTCTCGACGCCGGCCAACTCCATATTGTGGAACCACGGCCCGAGCGCATCGATGCGACGACGTATATCGGCATTGGAATGCAGCATTCTAACCTCCTTCGCCTGGAAAGGACGGTACGTGCGAGCGGCCCTGGGCCGTTAACAGGTGCGAGCCTACATCTTCGGGGACATCGTTATTTTCGAGCAGGCGCAGCGCCGTGCGGTAGCCGTTGAAGGTCCCGACATCGACATAGGCGGTGCCTGCCTTCACGCCATAAGCCTCGCCTCCAGAAGCCAGGTAGGCATTGATCAGCGTGCCAAGATATTCGTCGTAACGGTCCCGCTCGCGCCACAGCGCGGCAAGCTGGTGGAAGATACGGCCCGGCATCTTGAACGCGCCCCAGATCCAATTGGTCGCGGCGTCGCGCTGCTTGACCTGAATTTCCCTGACCCGGTCGCCCTCGTCGACAACCACGGCGTCGAAGAGTTCGGGACGATCCACGGGGAACAGCAGGAAGGACAGCCGATCATCGGCAAGCCGGCAGAAACCATCCTCGGGAAACCAGATGGTGTCAGGGAGACCGACGAGAACCGTCTCCTGTGGCGAGACCAGCGGCTCCGCGCGGAAGATCGCGTCGCAAAGACCGACCGGGGAGGGCTGGGCCACGAAGATGGCGGTCGCGGTGTCGTAGCCCGCCGCGTAATATTCGAGGATGTCCGATTTGCCCGACCCGATGACGAAGCAGATCCTGTCGACGCCATTGAGCACCATGCGCCGCACGAGATATTCGCTCACCGCGCAAGGACGTTCGGTCTGTCCGTCCAACCTGCTGCCGACCGGCAGCAACTCTTTCGAGAAGCCGAGCGGTTGAATACGGCTGCCGCGTCCGGCGGCGGGCACTATGCCCAGCATCAGACGGCTTCCTTCATCTGTTCGCGCGCCGGCGCATGCAATGCGTCGTTCAGCATCTGGTCCAGATCCGCGGCGCGCCGCGCGGATGTGTGTTCGTCAAGCACACGTTCGCGGGCGCGCATGCGCAGGGTGTCAAGCTCCCGGTCCGACAGGCTCAAGGCGGCGACCACGTCGTCAGTGCTGTCAGCGAGCAGGATCTCTCTGCCGGGTTCAAAGAAACTGTCCAGGCCCGGCCATCTGTCGCTGATGATCGCGGCGCCACAGGCTGCCGCCTCGAACAGCCGGCCCGAGGGGCACCAGCCCTTTTTCGCCATCGCCTCGCGGGTGACATTCAGCGTCAGCCGCGATGAGCAGAAGAAGGCCGGATGATCGGCTGGCGGCAGGTGCCTGACAAAGAAGATGTTGTCGCTCCACGGGAATTCCTGCGGATACTGCGCGCCGCCGATGATGAAGCGGCGATCGGGGAGCCGGGCCGCGGGCTGTACCAGCAGCTTCTCGACGCCGGCCTGACGGTCCGCGGCATAAGTGCCGAGATAAGACAGGTCGCCGGCAAAATCGGCTCTTGGCTGAGCCGGCCGGTGGCGTTTTGGATCGACATGGCCGTAAAGCGGAGCGACGAAACCGGCGCCGAGCACCGTCTTCAGCGCATCGAGCGCCGGCCCGCCCGTATAGCTCAGCACCAGATCGAAATCGCGCAGGCCTTCCGGACCGAAATAGGGCGGCCATTCGCCTTGCTCGATCCTTGTCAGCGTGACGGGCGTGTCGAGATCATAAAACACCTTCAGTCCACGGCAGGCTTGCTGCGCAAGCCGCGAGGCTTCGACGGCGTCGGGGCAATAGGAGGTGACGATGACCACATCGGCTTGCTGGATCGTGGCCTCGGCGACACGGCGGATATTGTCCCAGTCGGGATATAGAACGAGGTGACCGCCATCGAGATGATCGAGATCCCGGGTTCCGGCATAGTAGGGCGTATCATGTTCGAAGAAGCTGACGGACCAGCCCAACCGCGCCAGCGCCCGTATAAGCCCGCGCCAGAGCGTGGCATGGCCGTTTCCCCACGAAGAGGTAACGGTGAGGCCGAAAATGACCATCCGCATTTCATCACTCCTGTCAGGCGCTTTCATTGAGGCGAATGAGTTTCGAGCCCCAGTCGCCATGCACGACCGTGGTGATCGACGCCGGCTCGACGTCGAAGCGGAAGCAGTCGCCGAGCTGGAGGCCGAGCACCTTGCATACCGCCGCCTTGATGACGTCGGCGTGGCTGACAAGCGCAACGCACTGGCCCTGGGTGTTTTGGCGCAGAGCGTCCATAAGGCCGACGATGCGCTGCTGGACGTCCAGCATCGTCTCACCGCTCGGCGTGCGCGCCTGTTGGCGTTGATCATTCCAGAGACGCCAGTTGGCGTCTGTATTCAGCTCATCGAAGGTCTTGCCCGACCAGACGCCGAAGTCGATTTCGTCCAACTCCTGGCAGATCGCGATGTCGTTGACGCCGCAGGCAAGTGCAATCGGTTTTGCGGTTTCAAGCGTGCGCTCGCGCGGACTGCTGCAGATGATGGCAAGGGGTTCGCGCGCCATGCGGCCGGCGAGATGCTGAGCCTGTGCCTTGCCGGCCTCGCCGAGGCAGATGCCTTCCATTCGGCCCGCCAGATAGCCGCCGACATTGTCGTGCGCCGCATGCCGGATCAGAAAAAACGTCGTTGTCATTCGGCGGCGTCGAGCATCGGCTCGTCCTTGCCGGAGATGAAGGCGAGGGTGCGCAGGCGTGCCTCGGCGTCGGTGAACTGCTCCGGTGGAGATTTCATGAAATAGGCGCAAGGCCCGGTCAGGGCGCCTGCAATGCCGCGGTCGAGCGCGAGTTTGGCGCAACGCACGGCATCGATCACCACGCCGGCGGAGTTGGGCGAGTCCCACACTTCGAGCTTGAGTTCAGCGTTCAGCGGCACGCCGCCGAAGGTCGTGCCCTCGACGCGGATATAGGCCCATTTGCGGTCTGTCAGCCAAGGCACGTGGTCGCTTGGGCCGACATGGATGTTGCCCGCTTCGAGCGGAACGTCGATCTGGCTGGTGACGGACTGGGTCTTGGAGATCTTCTTCGATTCCAGCCGCTCGCGTTCCAGCATGTTGAGGAAGTCTGTGTTGCCGCCGAAATTGAGCTGGTAGGTGCGGTCTATGCGCACCCCGCGCTCACGGAAAAGATTGGCCAGCAAGCGGTGCACGATGGTCGCGCCGACCTGGCTCTTGATGTCGTCCCCGACCAGGGGAAGGCCGCGCTGCTCGAACCGGCGCCGCCATTCCGGACGCGAAGCAATGAAGACGGGGATGCAGTTGACGAATGCACAGCCGGCATCCAACGCGCATTCGGCGTAAAAACGCGTCGCCTCTTCGGAACCGACCGGCAGATAGGATACCAGCACGTCGCAGCCGCTGTCGCGAAGTACCCCACAGACGTCGGCGACCGGCTCCTTCGACTCCTGGATTTCGTCCCGCAGATATTTGCCGATGCCGTCGAGCGTGGGACCACGCTCGACACGAACGCCGGTCGGCGCCACATCGGCGAAGCGGAAGGTGTTGTTGGGCGCGCTGTAGATCGCTTCGGCGACATCGCGCCCCACCTTGGTCGTTGCGACGTCGAACGCGCAGACGACCTCGACGTCATCGACATGATAGCCGCCGAGGTTGGCATGCATCAGGCCGGGTATCGGCTCGTTGCTTTTTGCGTCGCGATAATAGGTCAGCCCTTGCACCAGGGAGGATGCGCAATTGCCGACACCGACGATGCCGATACGAACTTTCTTCGATGCCACGAAACCGACGCCTCTGTTGGTTGGAGGTAAGTTCCTCGGCGCCGAACCGGGAGCGGCCACGAATGTTCCTTCGAAACATGAAAAATTGCAGCGCCAGGCACGGATCAAACGGGGCTGGTTGGCGTTGGCGGCTGGATAGTCCGGCAGGAACGAGATGATCGTCTTCGGCGACCACAAGCAGGCGTACAATGCGTCGCGGCTCGGAGAGAGTGCCTGCGAGGCGGCCGAACGCATCGGCTCGATGCCGGCCGGAATTGAGCGCCATGCTGCCGTGGTGGGCCTGTTCATCAGCGTTTCGGAGCTGGCCCAGGGCCTTGCCGACATCGAGTTCCGGGCCTCTGGGCTCGACAGCAATTCACTGCGTCAACGGCAAGGCGCAAAAATACTTTTCGGGCTGGCGCAGGAAGTTGCGCGGTCCTGGCAACGCGGCTTCGTCGCCAGCGGAGCGCTGAGCGATGATATCCTCGCCATGCTTCGGGAGCTGGATTGCCAGGGCGAAGTTGTCACCGGGGCCGCCGAAGGCTATGCCTTTTACGCGCTCTACCCCGAAACCTATCTTGTCGCCGCCCGTCGATCCGGGCTTGCCGCGAACACCTGCGTCATCGGCATTCGCAGCATCGGTCTCGGGCTCGCAGCGATGGTCGCGGCCGCCATCGGTGCCCCACCGCCGGTCAGTGTCCGGCCCGTCGGGCATCCTTTCCGCCGCGGCATCGCTGCCGATCCCGAATTGATTGGGAGCTGGCGCCACGATCCGGCCGCCCGATTTGCGATCGTCGACGAGGGCCCCGGCCTTTCCGGCAGTTCCTTCCACGCCGTGATAGCGTGGCTGCTTCACCTTGGCATCGACATCGAGCGCATCCATTTGTTTCCCAGTCACCATGGCGAGCCGGGCGCCCAGGCGTCGGCCGACACACGCGATATCTGGCTTCGCTGCCGCAGCCACGTCGCGGATTTCGAGCACGCTTTCGATGGCGCGACCGCGCCGCGGCTGCAAAACTGGGTCGCCGAGCTTCTGGGCCGGCCAGACATCCAGCTGCGCGAAATCTCCGGCGGAACCTGGCGCGAGTGTCTTCGAACCCAGCCCGAGTGCTGGCCACCGGTCTTCGGCGGTTTCGAACGGCGCAAGTTCATGGCTTCGGCAGGCGCGGAGCGATGGCGGATCAAGTTCGCCGGGATCGGTGAAACCGGCCAAGGCAAGCTGCGTTCCGCAAAGTCGCTTCAGGACGCCGGCTTTGGTCCGCCGGTCGTGGGGCTCCGCCATGGTTTCCTGGTCGAACGCTGGATCGACGCGGGAAATGCGGATCAGGCTCATATATCCAGGGACAGGCTCATCGAGCATCTGGGGCGATACCTGGCCTGGCGCGACGCCAATCTGCGAACGACGCAAGCCGGCGCTTCATTGGCAGAGCTCGCAGGCATGGCTGTCTACAATTGCGCTCGGGCGCTGGGAGAGAGTCATGGGACGCGATTGCACGATTGGTTCGCCAGCCGGCAGCCGCCACAAACCCAACGCAAGGTCGAGATCGACGGGCGGCTGCATCGCTGGGAATTCCTGACGCGCCCCGATGGCATGCTCATCAAGACCGATGCTGTCGATCATTGCCGCTCGCATGACCTCGTAGGCTGCCAGGCGATAGAATGGGACGTCGCCGGAGCCTGCGTCGAACATGACCTGACCAGCTCGGAGTTTTCGAAGCTCGTCAGTTGCATGGAAACCGGAACACGGTCTCGCATCGACCTTGACCTGGTTGCCTACATGGAGCCCTGCTACCTGGCTTTTCAGCTCGGCTTGTGGACCATGGCGACCCAATCCTGTGACGAACTGGACCGCACCCGACTGGCCGATACCATCCGGCGTTACCAAGTGGGCCTGCTTCGCTTCGTCGAACTGGCAAGGGCCTGAAGCCGCGAGCTTAGTCCAGATTGCGCAGCATGTCGGCTTCTCGTTCCAGAATCGAGGCAACCTCCTCGCGCTGCAGATGCGTCATCATCAAGCTGATGCAACATTCGAGATAGGTGATGGAGGCCCGCCGCAAATAGGCGGCCGTTTCCCTGGCGGCGATCTGATCGATGTCTCTGGCGGATCGTTTCGGTTGCACTGGTCCTTCTCCGTCCGCGATGCCATGAGGGGTCAACGACTGATAGAATCGTTGACCCGTCCAGCTCTTTGTTCGACGCAATTCCGGACGGGAAACCGCTACGCGCTTTTCCTGGAATCGCTCCAACCCAACCACGAGAGCTCCTGGATGTTCCCGGCCGCGGCAGAATTGAACATCGCCAACCATGCCATTGGGTGTCCGCCAGTCTTCAAACCGGCAGGTTTTGCGCCTTGCCTGTCCTTGAGCCGCCAGTGGCGCCAATCGGGGTCAGGGAGGCATCGATCCGATCCGTGTCGAGGTCGGCGAAGTAACCGATCGTCTGCATGAGGCCCTGCCTGAGGGGCACATGGGGCATCCAGCCGAGCAGCGTCTTCGCACGCGTTATATCGGGCCGGCGCCGGCGCGGATCGTCTTGCGGCAAGGGCAGGAACGTCACGGCCGACCGCGTGCCTGTGATCTCGCGTACCAGGCTTGCCAATTGCAGGATGGTGAATTCCCCAGGGTTGCCCAGATTGACCGGCTGGCGTGGATTTGGATCGATGTCCATGAGGCGCAGCAGCCCGTCGATAAGGTCGGTGACATAGCAGAACGACCTGGTTTGATGTCCGTCGCCGAATATCGTCAGCGGCCGTTTCTCGAGGGCCTGCATGACCAGGTTGGAGACGATGCGGCCGTCGGCCGGATCCATCCTCGGCCCGTAGGTGTTGAAGATGCGCGCGACGCGAATATCGGCTTTGTCGGCGCGCAGGTAATCGAAACAAAGGGTCTCGGCCGTCCGCTTGCCTTCATCGTAGCAGGCTCGCGGCCCGGTGCAGTTGACGTGGCCGACATAGTCCTCTCTCTGCGGATGCTGTTCCGGATCGCCATAGACTTCGCTGGTTGAAGCCTGCAGGAACCGGGCGCCGTTGTCCGCCGCGAGGTCAAGCAGATTGAGTGTGCCGATGACGCATGTGCGCGTCGTGTGAACCGGGTCTGCCTGATAGCGCGGCGGAGATGCCGCGCAAGCCATGTTGAAGATGCGGTCGACTGGTTCGCCGAGTTCCAGTGGGGTGCAGATGTCCTGTTCGATCAGCCGGAAGCGCGGTCGGCCGACAAGCGGCCTGATATTGTCCATTCGCCCGGTGAGAAAGTTGTCGACACAGATCACCCGGTGGCCGTCCTGGAGCAATGTTTCGCAAAGATGCGAACCGAGGAAACCCGCGCCTCCGGCGATAAGCACCGTCTGCTTCCGTTGCGCCTTTCTTGATTGCCGCATCTGTATCTTCTCCTGTCTGCCAGTCATGCCGCACTGCCAACGTCCAGGCCGAGGCCTGAACGCATCCGGGCCGGTGGTGCCAGCCGAGATATGAATTCACGGGCTCGCGCGGTGCCGGTGTGTTTCGTCAGGACAAGCTTGCGGGCCCGGCCAGCCATGTCGAGCCTTGCATGATCGGTCTGCCCGTTCAGAATTGCGATCACGTCGTCGGCTTTGTCGGCGGTTCGAATCGTCGGTTCGGGAAAAAAACTGTCGAGGCCCGCCCACCGGTCGCTGATGATCGGGGTGCCGCAGGCGGCGGCCTCGAACAGCCGCACGCTCGGCGACCATCCGGCCGCGATCATGGATGCCCGGGTGACGTTCAGCGTGTAGCGTTGGCGGCTATAGAAAGCGGCATGTTCGGCCGGAGGCAAATGTTCGATTCGCTCGACATTGCCGGGCCAGGCGATATCAGACGGATATTGCGAGCCGGCGACCACGAAGCGCCGCCGCGGCAGCCGGCGCGCTGGCTCCAGCAGCAGCGCTTCAAGAGCCGGCTGCCGGTCCGAACTGTAGGTGCCGAGATAGCCGAGATCCCATTGGATGGCATTGTCCGTCCGGTGGTGCCGCTCCGGATCGACGGAACAGTAGAGCGGCTCGGCTCTCTGCGCGCCGAATTCGGACTGCAACCGGTCGAGCGTCGGCCCGCCGGTAAAGGAGAAATAGACGTCGAAATACGAGATCTGCCGCCTTGCCAGATAGTCGCATTCGTCTTCGGCGATCTGCGCCAGCGTCACGGGCGTATCGATGTCGTAGAAACACAATTGCCCGCTGCAGAGCGACGCCACAGTGTCGATCACCGCCTTGCCCTCGGGCACGAAGGAGCCGACCACCACGATATCGGCTTTCCGCAGCCGCCGCTCGTGGGCACGACGCAGTTCTTCGAGTGTTTCGTAGTAGAGCAAGGTGCAGAAATCGGGCTCCCGCAGATCACGATGGCGCGCGTACCAGGGCACGTCGCGTTCGAGGAACGTGATGCGGTGGCCCAGTTCATGAAGGCCTCTCAGCAGCCCGCGGAAAGTCGTTGCGTGACCGTTGCCCCAGGACGAGGACAGCGAAAGGCCGAGGAAGACGATGTCGAGTTGCTTCGTCATTCCGCCGCCTCCACGGTAGGACGTCCGACGTGCTCCTTGAAGACGGCATCGACCAAGGCCGCCCTCAGCGTGTAGGTGTGCTCGCCAAGAACACGCCGCAGTGCCGCCTCGCCGATCGCCTTTGCCCGGGCGGGTGTCAGTGTCCGCACGATCTCCGCGACGTCGGTACCGTCTCTCGCGACCAGTATTTCCTCGCCGGGGGTCAGGAACATCTCGACACCGAGCCAGGCATCGGTGACGATGCAGGCACCTGCCCCTGCGGCCTCGAACACCCGGGTCGCCGGCGAAAAACCGTTGGCGGCCATGCTGTCGCGGCTGATGTTCAGCACCGCTTTCGGCGTGACGTTGAAGGCATTATGATCCCTGGTCCCGACATGGCCGAGCCAGGAGACGTTGCTAGGCAGAGGTTTGTCTCCCCACCCGGATCCGCCGAGCAGGAATCGCTTGCCGTCCAGCGCGCGGGCCGGCTCGAGGAAAAAGGCGTCGACGCGCGCCTCGCGGTCGGGCAGGCGGTTGCCGAGAAAGGCAAGATCGCAAGCAAAACGCCGGTCGTTGGCGACCGGATGGTGTGTCTCGGGATCGAGCGCGTTGTAGATCGGCACGCATTCGGCCGCGCCGAGGGCGCGATATTCCCACACCACGGGGTCACCGCCGCCATAGGTCAGCACGAGGTCGATCCTGCGCAAGGCATCGTGCAGCGGATGGTCGGCGTCGGCCCGCAACTGGCTGATCGTTGCAGGGGCGTCGACATCCCAGAATACGGTGATTGCATCGGCGCGGGCATGCTCGAGCACCGCGCTCAGCAATGCGTCATCCTCGAAGCCAACGCCACTTGCCTTGACGACGATGTCGGCCTGCGCCGCGCAAGCCGCAACCTGCATCAGCGCTTGCGGCGTCGGCTCGTACACCACGACGGCGCACCAGTCGGGAGCCTCGATGTCGCGGTTCTTCTGCCGGTCGTAGACGTCGGGTTCGTAGAAGGTGATGTCGTAGCCGCGGCGCGACAACGCCTTGAGCAGCCCGCGATAGTAGGTCGCCGCCCCATTCCAGTACGACGACAACAGGCTTGATCCGTAAAAGGCGATTTTCATGCGGCGGCCTCCTTTGCGGGCATTCGAGTGGCTACATGACGGTTGCCGCATGCGGCCAGTATGTCGAACAATTCGTCGGCTCGGTGCCGGCATGTATGTCGCGCCAGGATGGTTTCGAGCCCCGATGCGGCAAGCGTCAGCGCAAACTCTCCATCATGCAGCACGTCGCTGAGGTGACGGCGCATCTCGTCGCCGTCCTGCGCGAAAAGGAAATCCTGTCCGGGACGGAACAGGCCTTCGACGTCGGACCAGGGCGCCGACACAAGGGGAATGCCGCAGGCCAGCGCCTCGAACATGCGGATCGTGGGGATACCCGGCAGACCCTGCCGATAGGGCCGGCGTGGAATGTGCACGGTGACGCGATGCTGCGCGAATATTTTCGGCACATCGGCATTGGCGACCCAGCCCTCGTAGTGCAGGCCCGCATCGGCGAGCGCGTTGAGCGCGGCCGGCGGGTAGCGCACCCCGTGCACCGTTCCCGACAAGAGAAGCTCGCGTGCCGGATCGATCAGGAATTCGCGGATTTCGGCGCTGCGCTCGTCATCCCCCCAATTTCCGACCCAAACCAGATCCGCGATGGGCTTCACGCGCCGACATGGTTTGAACAACCGCACATCCGCCGCCTCGTGCCAGGTGAAGGCACGCTTGCCCCAGCCGGCCCGAAGGTAGCCGTCCCGCAAGGCTTCGCCAAAGGCGAGCACGCCGTCATAATGCTCCAGGGTGAGCGCCGAGATGGCCTCGGTCGCGGAGACGGCCCGGTGGTGCGTATCGTGGAACAGGAGTGTGAAATCGCCTCCCTTGGCCCGCGCGCGTCCAACGCGCGTGATGAGGTCCGGCGCCGTCCATTCATGGACGATCACGACATCCGCGTCGGCGATCCAGGCCTCATGATCGAACGACGCATCATAGGTCACCGGCATCAGCTCCGGGAAATCCTTCCTGAAGCGCTCCACGGCCAAGGCCCCTTTCTCCGCCAGCAGGTTGGAGCGGCTCCAGCCGTCCGCCGGCTCTAGTGCGATCACATGATGTCCGCGCGCGATGAGTTCGCGCATGATGCCGCGCTGGAAATGCGCATTGCCGTGGTTCCAGTCCGAGACGGCGGAATGGGTGTAGAACAAGAAGTGCATGGCTACCGTTCCGTGGCGGCCATCGCCGCCTGCTCGTAGATTTCCCGCATGGCCGTCGCTTGCGAGCGCGGCGAGAATTTGCGCGCCCTCCGGGCCGCGCGCTGGCCGAGTTGTCTTCGCAGGACGTGGTCGTGGACAAGGCGGGCGATGCAGCCGGCAAGGGCATGCTGATCACGCGCGTCGAAGAACAGCGCCGCGCCGTTCCAGATCTCGCGATAGGTGCCAATGTCGGCCAGGACCAGGGGCGTGCCCGCCATCGCCGCTTCCAGGGCCGCAAGTCCGAAAGGCTCATAGCGAGACGTCGACACGAAGATTCCGGCGCGTGCCATCAGCCGCCTGACCTCTTCGTGAGGGATCGGCCCGAGCGACACGCAATGTTGGAGGCGCGCGTGCTGTCCTTCAGGCCCGTCGAGAGGACCAGCGGCAAAGAAGGGCCATTCCGCGATCGCGGCCGCGGCATCCAGCACCGCGGCATTTTTTCCCTCGTCCCACCAACGGGCTGCCGCGAAGACGAATGTTTCGCGATGCGCGGCCGCCTGGCCTGGCGCCGCACTGTTGTAGACGACGCTCAGGCGGGGGATCGGGCCATAGCAGGTCTCGAGCATATCGGCGTGGCTCCGGCTCGGCGCCACCACGGCATCGGCCCGATCCAGGCCCGCCCTGTTGCGATCCTTCTGCCAGGCCCAGTCATTCGCGACCGCCTGGCCGCGCACCGCGTGCAGCCATGTGACGACACAGGAATGCGATACCGCGACCACCGGGCAGGGCAGGTCGAGCCCGGCCGCCTGCGCCGGGGCGTTCAGGTGAAGCAGATCGATGGCGTAGACTTTGGCAAGCTCCCGCAATTCCTCGGGAAGCCGATCAAGGTCGCGCTGGTCGTGCGTCATCCAGTCCGGCGGAGTCTTGAGCCATTCCAGGGCAGCGAAGGATCGCGCCTCGTCCGCCTGTTCGGCGGAAGGCGGTGGCCCCAGGCCGGCAAGCACGACGCCGTTGCCGGCGGCGGCGAGCTCGCGTGAAAGATCGAGCGAATATTGCCACACGCCGCCGACGGCATCGGTGGTCATCAGAATACGCCTTGGACGGTGGATCAGTGACTGCAGCATGACGCTTCCAACTCGGTCAGCGCGCGCGGCTGCTTGTCCTGGATGTCGCTGAAGGAGGCGAACGAGGCGAGGTAGTGTTCATGGGCCCGCTCCCAGGCGAGGTCGTCGGGCTCGCCCCACAGCGCGCGGTAGCTCGGCGAACTGGGGTAGGGATAGAGCGGCACCGGCTCGTTGGCCCATACGCCGTTGTCGATGAGGTGCCCGCGCCAGTAATCCACCAGCGCGGGATCGTCCTCGACCACGCCGATCAGGTTGGCCTGGACGAACGGGACGTGGCGGCGGGCATTGACCAGCAGCGCGGCCAGTTCCTCGGTACCCAGCCGGCAGCGCTTGGCCAGCATCTCTCGGCCTTCGACGGTGAGGCTTTCGAGGCCTGCTTCGATCGACACACAGCCGGCGGCGCCCAGGAGTTCCAGCAATTCCGGCTTCCACAGGTCGATGCGGGTCTGAACGCCGAACTGGACATCGCGGCCGACCAACGCCTCCAGGAGCGCCTTCTGCGGCAGGAAGATCTCGTCGATGAAGTAGATATAGCCGACGCCTTGTGCAATCAGGCCGTCGATCTCGGCAATGACGGCCTCATGGTTCCTGCGGCGGTAGGCGTCGCGGAAATCGATCTTGGCACAGAAGCTGCAATTGTAGGGGCAGCCCCGCGACGCTTCGACCTCTGCTCCAGCACCGTGCTGCTGGGAGTCGAAACGGTGATGGTGGTGCGTGTGGGCGGCGATCCAGTCGGTCGGCCAGCGCAGGGCCGGATGGTCGATGAAACGGCTGGCATGCACGTCGCCGTTGGCGGCCAACGCGCCGCCTTCAAGCCGGGCGGTGTGGGATACCGTGCTCCAGTCGCGCTGCCGGGCAAGTTCGGCCACGACTTCCTCGCACTCCCCCCGAACCACCACATCGACGCCGAGCTTGCGCAAGGTCGGAACCGGCGTGGCCGAGCCGTGCGGTCCGACCGCCACCGTGCGGCCGCCGCGTCCCGAGAGCTGGGCCAGGAATTCCCCCGGCACGCGCAGCTCGGGCGGAGCGCATCGCCAGAACAGATAGGTGGGCGCCGTGGTCACCACCGACATGTCAGGAGCGAAGGCGGCGACCCGATCCGCCAGCATCGCGTTGTCGAGGTTCTGCAACTGCCCGTCGAGCATCAGGACCTCGTGACCGTCTGCCTCCAGCAGCGCTCTGGAGTAGCCGAGTTCCAAAGGCAGATGCGGCTGGCGGCAGCCGAAATAGATGCTGTGCTCGTATGTCCAGTGCGGATTGATCAAGGCGACTTTCATGCGACGTACCTCGTGACTTCCGCTTGCGGCGTGAGACGATGCTGACGCAGCCAATCGGCAAGGTCGCGAATGCCATCGCGCCACGACACATGGGCCTTCCAGCCCAGCGCTGCTTCTATCTTGCGGGTGTCGGCGACGAAGAAGGGTTGGTCGCCGGTGCGCTCCTGGTCGTAGCGGAGTGTGACCTCGTGGCCGGTCATGCGGGCGATCTCCGCCAGAAGCGTGCGCAGGCTGACGGCGTTTCGTGGCCCGCCGCCCAGGTTGAAGGCCTGCCCCTTGAATTCGCCGATCCTGGCCAGCACGGCGCGATAGGCCGCCACGGCATCGGAAACGTGCAGGATATCGCGCACCTGCCTGCCATTGCCGTAAATGGTGATCGGCAGGCCGCGGAGCGCGCTCAGCAGGAAATGGGCAACCCAGCCCTGGTCCTCGGTGCCGAACTGGCGCGGACCGTAGATGCAGCTCATGCGCAGCACGGCGGTGGGCAGGCCGTAGGACTTGGCGTAGTCGAGCACATACTGGTCCGCGGCACCCTTGGAGCAGCCGTAAGGCGTGCAGAAATCGAGGCCGATCGTCTCGTCGACACCGCTGGCGGCGATCGTCTCGTCGCAAGGCTCGTAGCGATCGTCCACTTCCCGCACGGCAATCTGCGGCAGGCCGCCATAGACCTTGTTGGTGCTGGCGAAGATGACTGGGGCGCCAGTGCGGCGGGCCGCTTCGAGCACATGGAATGTGCCCCGCAGATTGATGTCGAGGTCCTCTCCAGGCTGGACCAGGCTCGTGGTGACCGCCGTCTGCGCGGCCAGATGGAAGATAGCCTTGGCCGGGGCCAGAGCCGCCAGCATGGCGCCGGCGTCGCGCACGTCCACCGTCTTAACGGTGAGGCGGCTACCATGTTGCCGCGCAAGCCATTCGAGGTTCTGCTCGACGCCCGGCCGGCTTAGATTGTCGACAACCAGCACCGGCTCGCCATCCGACAACAGGCTGTCGGCAAGGTTCGAACCGATGAAGCCGCTGCCGCCGACTATGGCCACCGGCGTCCTGCGCGGATGCTGCGTCATGACACCAGTCCCCGCTCTTCCAGCTCCCGCTTCATGTCGGCGCCGCGGTCGACTGCGCCGGTGTTGCGAACCCAGATAACGAACTCGTCGAGCGCGTTTTCCAACCGATGCCGGGGCTCGAAGCCGAGCAGCTCACGTGCCTTGGAAATGTCGGCGAAGCAGTTGCGGATGTCGCCGGAGCGCGCCTTGCCGAGAATCTCGGGCGAGCGTCCCGACTGTCCCATCGCCTCGGCAAGCAGGCGCGCGACCTCGCTGATCGGGTAGGCGTGGCCGCTGCCGATGTTGATCGCGTGACCGGCCGCCTGGCGCTGTTCCAACGCCAGCCGGAAGGCTCGGGCGACATCGAGCACATGGACAAAGTCGCGCTTCTGGCGGCCGTCCTCGAAAATCATCGGTCGCTTGCCGTTGGCAAGCCGCGAGGCGAAATTGGCGAGCACCCCGGTATAGGGATTGGACAGCGCCTGCCCGGCGCCGAAGACGTTGAACAGGCGCAGCGCCACCGCGTCCATGCCATAGGCCTGGCCGAAGATAAGCACGGCGCGTTCCTGCGCGTATTTAGTCAATGCGTATATCGACGCGAGATCGGCCTGTTTTTCCTCGTCGGTCGGGACCGGTGAAAGCCTTTCGCCATCGGCCGACGAAAGGTCCCACTGGCCGCTCTTGATGTCGTCTGGCCTGCGACGTGCATTGTCGATGCGCCGTCCGTCCGGCGTTTCGTAAAGACCCTCGCCATAGATGCTCATCGAAGACGCCACGACGATGCGTTCGACCGGCCGCTTGATCAATGCCTCGAGCAGGGTTGCGGTGCCGAGGTCATTGGTGCCGACATAGCGCGCGATCTCGTACATGGATTGCCCGACGCCGACCTCCGCCGCCAGGTGGATCACGGCATCGACATCGGAAACAGCCTCGGTCACCGCGCCCCGGTCGCGGACGTCACCCTTTATCAATTCGCTGCCGGCGGGCAGGCTGATCGCTTCGGCGCCATGCACCTGTTCCAGAAGGACATCCAGAACACGCACCGTATAGCCATGTTCGACGAGTTCCTGGGCGACGTGGCGGCCAATGAAGCCGCAGCCTCCCGTAACCAATACACGTTTCACGATAGCTCCCTTGCAGAGTAGGCGTTGGGGCCCCGAACTGCCGGGCAAAAGGTTTGTTCCCTGACTTCAACAAAGTTCCTTCCCGTCGAGGGACAAATGGGCGCCGTCTTCCGTTCCGGCACCGGGAACAATGCCGCATTTGCGCTGTTAGGCCGCCGATCAACCTGCACCGAGAAAGGGAACCGGCATGTCCGAGGCCAAGACGACCACCAATCACGATGAGATCCGCAAATGGGTGGAGGAGCGCGACGGCCATCCGGCCGTGGTGCGGACGGGAGGCAAGGGCGGCATCCTGAGGATCGATTTCGGCGAGCCGGAGGAGACGCTGGAGCCCGTGGAATGGGACGAGTTCTTCCGGATCTTCGACGAGAATGACCTCGCCTTCCTTCACCAGGACAGAGCGGGCAGCGGCGGAACCAGCCGCTTCAACAAGTTCGTCGAGCGCGGTTCCAAGGGCTGAGCTCAAAGCCGGCCCCACAGTTTTCGGAAGCCCGGGTCCCGGCAACACGTCAGGATTGAGACATGGCAGAGAAACCCAGGACAGTCGGTGCATCCCGGCGCGTCGCGGTTGGCGGCATGGCTGGCGGCGTGCTCGCGGCGATCACAAATCCGGTCCAGGCGCAGCAGGCGAGCGCCGCAGCCGCGCTCAGCTTCTGCTGGCTGAGCCGGGCTCGGCCATGCGGCGATGCCGCTCGGCCAATATCCCTGCCGGGGTGAAGCGGGAGCCGGCGACCTGCATCTTGTTGGTCCAGCCGCTAATGACCTGTTCTTCGCCGGCCATCACGGCGTCGTAGCCGTCCCTGGCCACGTCGGCGGGATTGTCTTTCTCATCGGTTCCGATCTTCGTATCCATCATGTCGGCGCGTTCAAAAAAACGGGTTTGTGTGGCGCCCGGCATCAGCAGCGTGACCGTGACGCCGCTGTGCTTCAGCTCGTGACGAAGCGCGATCGCGAACGAATCGATGAATGCCTTGGTGCCGTTGTAGATGGCCTGGAAGGTGCCGGGCATGAAGCCCGCGATCGACCCGGTGAACAGGATCCGGCCGCGGCCCCGCCTCACCATCCGGGGGGTAAGTCGGTGCGCGAGGTGGATCGTGCCGGTGACGTTGGTGTCGATGACGCGGCGCACCTTGGCCCAATCCTGATCCACGAAGCCTCGGCCCAGCCCGCGTCCCGCGTTGAGGAACAGCAGGTCGATGTCACGGTCGCCGATCCTCGAGATCAGCTGGTCGACGCCGTCCTCGGTGGCAAGATCCGCTTCCACCGCGTCGACGGCAACACCTTGAGATCGAAGCGCCTCGCCGGCCTCCTCGATCGCCGGTTCATCGGCAACAATGACGAGGTCATAGCCGTCTTTCGCGCACAGTTTCGCAAGTTCCTTGCCGATGCCGCTCGAGGCGCCGGTGACGACGGCGAGTTTCGCATTTCCCATTCTGTCCTCTCGACTTGAAGTGCTGGCCAACCTGAAGTGTTTGGCCGAACAAGCAACTGGCTCGAATGTTCCAAGCAAGTGGAAGAGACACGCGGATCGTCTACGTGACGGAACCAATTTGCCCACGGCTGTTCCCGCGCCGGTCGGGAGTGCGGCCATGGGACTCTTTTCCGACCTGAACAAAAGACTGAGCGAGAACATCTAGGCCCCGGCGCACGCGAAACGGTCAGGCTGGAAATCCTGGGAGTAACATGGACGACGACACCGGATCCTGACTGCGCCTCACCAAGTTCCGGCAGCAGGGAAACCAGGCTCGTCGGGCCTGTCGGCAGCCCGGCACAAAATCTTCCTGCCGGTGGAACATCGATGGATGTTGGCAGTTTTGTCCCGCCTCAGACACCGCGTCCCGATGTCTGTTGAAATCTGTGGGCCACAGCCGACAGCACGTGCCGCCGATATTCTCGCCACGGCTTCAGGGGCGGCTTGGAGCCGCCCTTCGCCGGGACAACTCTTCATGAGCGTGCGCCGACAAACGATGACAGGAGCCAGTTATGAAACACCAAACACTCGAACACCTCCAATCAATAGCCGACATCACACCGCTTGCCTCGGTCCCGTTGACGACCAGAGCACAGCGAATGGAGCGTTGGGCGGAACTGCTCGACCAGCATCCGTCCCGTTGCCTCGCCGCGCTCTCCGGGACCGAACATCTTCACTCGGCGGTGCGGGAAGTGGCGCGGACGGCTGGATCGCCGCTCACCGTTGCCTTCGAGGACCCGCTGCTGCGTGCATCCGGCTTGAAATCCGACACGTATGGAGAAGCCAAGCGCTTCTTCGAACTATCGGATTGGGAATTGCACGACATCGTCTGCAGCTGCCATGTAGGTACAATGATGCAGGCAAACTGGGTTGCAGGCCGGGTCCGCAGGGTTGTTGGCGGGAACAGGATTGTCGCTTGGCTGAGACGGCTGATGGTGAATTGACGTTTTCATGCGCGCGAGATTGAGGCTGCAACGGTATAGGTGACAGGCATTGGCTAATTGAGCAGGTCGGCAGCTTTACCGGCGGATATTTGCAGCAGGTAATTCAGCCATTGTTCCGTCGAGATATCAGCAGGACGATCCCCGACTTCGCGGATGGCGAGTTCCAGTGTCGTTTCCACCAGCCGGTCCGCGGCACTGGCATCGCGAAGCATCAGGCGCGCCGCCAATCGAAGTTTGGGCAGCAGCGACAGGACATCGGCAGGTTCGTCGATTTGATCCTGTCGGGCCTCAGCGGGGAAAAGCGCCGCGATGATCTTCCTGCGATCGGCTGACTTCAAAAGATTGGCGGCGTGCTCGAGGCGGGAAGGGATGACGTTGCGGTCATGGGCACTGTAGAAGACGAAGGGAACGCCACGTTCGACCAGGCGGTCGGCAATGGGAAAGACGGGGGTTCCGTTCAAGTCTATATCCAGTACGGCCGCGTCCGCCTGCTCGGCATAAGGCCGGGCCTGCACAACGCTTTGGGCCGGCCCCAGGATGGTAGCCCCGAGCCCTGAGAAATAAAGCGCGAGGTCCTCGGCGACGACGAATTCGTCCTCGACGATGAGAACCTTCGCGCCGGTAAGAAACTGCACTCGGCCCTCCCGTTTAGCTCCCAACAGGCTTCGCCGGGGCGTCCAGCAGACGTGTCACCGGGATCGATGCACTGTGCTGTAAGGACGGTTGCTTGCTGCACGAAGCCTGAAACGTTGATATTTCCTCAGTCGATTCAACGTCGCGCAACATACGAGGTTCCAATCCTATTGCGACGCTTCGGCTCAACCCGGTTTTCCCCGAACCCCGTGGCCCGCATGGGGAAAGCCGTGGCCGCACTTCAATCGTATGGATCATAGCACGACCAGGCGCACGCAACGCTGCCGCCCGACATGGCTAAGATGAGCCGGGGCTTACGAAAAACCGCCTTGCGTCCTAAAATTCTGGCAGGCGCGAAAAAAAACGCATAGGGTAGCCTGCTGTCGCTGCCGCCTTATCTACCTTAGGCTGCCCAGAGAAAGACGGCCTTCGTGTCACAAGAACCGAGACACCCTATTGTCGGCATTGGCGCGTCCGCTGGCGGCGTCCCCGCCATGGAAAGCTTCTTTCGAGGCCTGCCCGAGGCTTCCGGCATGGCTTTCATAATCATCACCCATCTCAGCCCCGAAAGGGAAAGCCTGCTCCACGAGGTGCTGAGACGATATACCAGCATGCCGGTGGCGGTCGCGAAAGACGGGGCGGGAGCGGAGCCGGATCATGTCTATGTCATGCCGCAGAACGCCGTCCTGTCGATCAAGGATGGCACGCTGAAGCTTCAGCAAACCAATTTGAGAAACCGGGAGCGCAAGCCCATCGACGTCTTCTTCAGCGCTTTGGCCGAGGACCAGGGCGAATACGCCGTCGGCATCATTCTGTCTGGTGGCGACGGTGATGGAACCCTGGGCGCTAAAATGATCAAGGAGCACGGCGGCTTCGTGCTGGCGCAGGCTGGCGACGGCTCCGGTCCCCGCAACCCCGACATGCCGCAAAGCGCCATTGTCAGCGGCGTCGTCGATATCGCTCTTCCGGCGGAAGAGATGGGTGAGAAGCTCGTCGAATTCGCACGCGGCTTCGGCGTGCTCGACCTTTTGAGCGAAGGCAACGGAAAGGGCCCGGCGGAGGACACCGATCGCGCCCGCGAGGAAATCTACGGCATACTGCGCGACCGCTCCGGCCATGATTTCTCCGGATACAAGACCAAGACCTTCATTCGTCGGGTCAAGCGGCGCATGCAGATCAACCAGATGAAGTCCATGAATGGCTACATCGACCTGCTGCGGAAAGATCCGCGCGAGGTCACGTCGCTGTTTCGCGACCTGCTCATCAACGTCACCAATTTCTTTCGCGACGCGGAAGCCTTCGAACTGCTTGAGCAGAAGGTCATTCCGAATTTGTTCGAGGGCAAAACCGCATCCGATACGGTCAGGGTCTGGGTCCCGGGTTGCGCCACCGGCGAGGAAGTCTATTCGCTCGGCATCCTGCTGCGCGAGCATATGGACAAACTCTCGACGGTGCCCAAAATACAATTGTTCGCGACCGACATCGATGAGCCGGCGCTCACCGTCGCGCGCGCGGCACGCTATCCGGCCAACCTGCTCGAGGGCGTCTCGGAACAAAGAAGAGAGCGCTTCTTCGTCAATGAAGGTGGCAGCTTCGCCCTGACCAGCGAAGTGCGTGAACTCTGCATCTTTTCGCCGCACAGCGTCATCAAGGATCCGCCGTTTTCGCGCATGGATCTGGTTTCATGCCGCAATCTTCTGATCTATTTCGGGCCCGACGTTCAGAATCGGGTTCTCCCTATTTTCCATTACGCCTTGAAACCTGGCGGCTATCTTTTTCTCGGTACGTCGGAGAGCGTAGGCCAACACTCCGACCTCTTCTCCACCGTGGACAAGAAACAGCGCATCTTCAGGGCCCGCAAGGACGTCGCGCCGAAATCGCGCCTTCCGTTGCTGGTAGGCGAGAACGTCAAAGGCGCTCACCTCTTCTCGGATGGAAGGACGGGGAAGGGCAGCGAGATCGGCAATGGCGCGTTCCGCCAGTCCGTTGAAGCGCAGGTTCTGGACCGCTATGCGCCGCCGCATGTGGTCGTCAATGCCGAGGGTGACGTGGTCTACTATTCCGCGCGGACCGGAAAATATCTCGAAGCCGCTCAAGGCATACCCAGCCGCCAATTGCTGAGCATGGCACGGCGGGGGCTCCGGCTCGATCTGCGGGCGGCCTTGCGCGAGGCCGCCGCCGGCCGTCAAATCGTCATGCGCGAACACATCGCCATGGATGGCGAGGACGAGCGGGTGCAACTGGTCAACATAATCGTCGAGCCGCTGTCTGAACAGAGCTCCGGCGAGACGTTTTACCTTGTCCTGTTCCAGCCGGTCGGTCCGTCTCGCGACAAGGCGGAAGCCCAGCACGGGAGCCAAAGCCCAGACGAAATCGCGCATATCGAGCGCGACCTGCGCGACACCCGCGAACGGCTGCAATCGACGATTGAAGAGTACGAAACGGCCTTGGAGGAGGTGAAGTCCTCCAACGAGGAACTGGTCTCGGTCAACGAAGAAGCCCAGTCGACCAACGAGGAGCTGGAGGCCTCGAAGGAGGAGATGCAGTCCCTCAACGAGGAGCTGAACACCATAAATGCCGAGCTCACGAATAAGATCGAAGAGCTCGACCGCGCAAACAGCGACCTCAGGAACCTGTTCGAAAGCACGGAGATCGCAACGGTGTTCCTCGACCGCGATCTGGTGATCCGTACCTTCACGCCCGCGGCGTCTGCCTATTTCAACCTGCGCGCCTCCGACGTCGGGCGTCCGCTAACCGATCTGTCCAGCCAGTTGGACTATCCGGAAATGCACAACCAGATCCGGCGCGTGTTCCAGACGGGCGAGCCGATCGTGCATCACCTTGCGCGCGATACGCAGGGCCGCTTTCATATGGTCAGGCATGTTCCTTATCGTGACAAAGGCGGCCGCATCCAGGGCGTCGTGGTGACCCTGGTAGACGTCACGACCCTGGCCGAGGCGGAGGAGCATCAGAAGGTGCTGATCTCCGAACTCAACCACCGCGTGAAGAATATGCTCGCGGTCATTACCAGCATCACAAACCGCACGGTCGAGAGTTCCACCACCAAGGAAGATTTCGCCACAGCCCTGCTCGGCCGACTCAACGCGATGGCACGCGCCTATGGCGTGCTCTCGCGCGAGAACTGGACGGAGGTTTCGCTCGGCGAACTGCTCGCTCAGGAAGCCGCGGCCTTCGATCCGGAACGCTTCTCGCTCCATGGCCCGGCGCTTAAATTGAGGCCCCAGCAGGCTTTATCGATCGGCATGGTAATGCACGAACTCGCCACCAATGCGGCGAAATACGGCGCGCTGAACAAGGAAGGCGGCGGGGTTGAGGTCGAGTGGTCGGTGCATGAGCAGACACTTCAGCTCATCTGGCGCGAGATCGGAGGTCCGCCCGTCACGGAGCCGAAGCACGGGGGCTTCGGCCTCTCGCTGGTTAGGGGCGAGATAGCGTATCGATTGCGCGGCACGGCTGAAACAATCTTCCATCCGCAGGGTTTGGAGGTGAGGATATCGTTTCCGCTCGACAAAAAGGCCTGAACGCGATGACGCAGTTGCGCATTCTTATTGTCGAGGACGAGTGGCTGATCGCCGAGGACCATGCGGCGATGCTTAGAGCCGCCGGACACCTGGTCGTGGGACCGGCCGCTTCGGTCAAGGCTGCGATCGATTGCATGGAAGGAGAAGAACTTGATGCCGCGCTTTTGGACGTTCAACTGAGCGGCGAGGTAAGCTATGGGCTGGCAGACACACTGCGTGAGAAAGTCATACCGTTCGCATTTGTGACCGGCTATTCCCCCTCCGAGATGCCGGCCCGATTTGCCGGGGTTCAGGTGCTGCAAAAACCTGTCGTGCCGGCAGTGCTGATCGCAGCGATCATGACACTCTTTGACAAGCAGTCCGCGGGGAAGGAGGAGGCTGGCTAAATGGATGGGAATTCCTGACGGTCAAACGTCCTTGCTCCCGTTCTTAGGTACGACCTTGCCGCTCCCGGATTGATGAGCGCATCATTTGATGCGTCCTTGTCTCCTGGCCTGGCCGCCAGCTGATCCGGTCCACGGCTGCCTGTTCAATCGGCGGCCTGTCCCCCCTACATCGAACGGGAATCCTCTTCCGACAGCGGGATTATTCTTCATCGGGTCACTCATCACTCAATTGGAGACTGGTCATGAATGAAGAGAAAGACCGCCGTGAAACAAGGGCCACGAAGTATCCCGCCAACACCGACGCGGATCCCTCCGATCAGTTCTCCCAGGATGCCGCTGGGAATAAAAAGCCCGCCAGCGGAATGGGACTTACCCGTCCGAGCGGGCAAGTGGAGGACGAGACTCACCAGTCGGACGGCCAGAACCCCCGGCGGCAGCCGACGCCCAGTCCGGCGACGGAGAAGACTTCCGGAGCAGGTCCTTCGATCGCCGAACATTCCAAGGACGCCAAGGCGGCGAAGGGTGGCCGGCAAGCTGGAGCCTATGTGAAGGACTGACGCGAAGTCGACCCGGTCCTCGGCTTCGGGCTCGCCTCGACGTCCATCAAGAGATTGGAACAGGATGTCCATCAAGATTGGAACAGGATTAAAAATTAGGAGGCCCGCCTAGTCCCGGCGGGCCTTGCTCGTGCGTATCAGTTCCATGCATAGCGGCGCCTGCACGGCGCTACTTGTTGCAATTCTGCATGTTCGACGTGGTATTGCCAGTGGCGGTGTTGTTGTCGATATCATTGCCTGCGGCGTCCTTGCAACGATCGGACATTCCGTTGGAATTCGTCCCATCGGAATTCGTCGTCGAATTGGTGGCATTGGTATCCGTGTTGGTGTTGCCGGCGCCGTTGCTCGTGCCAGTTCCGGTGCCCGTGCCGGTCGCGCTGCCCGCGGTGGTGCCGCCGGACCCGTTGCCCGTGCCGCCGGTGCCACTCCCGGTTCCGTTGGATTGCGCCATGGCCGAAGTCGCCAGGACGATGGCAAATACCGATGCTGAGAGAAGTTTGATCATTGGGGTATCTCCTGCGTTGATCGCTCGATTGCGACATAGTCCCAACCTTGATCTGTCGGGGATGTTCCAGACAAAATTGGGTGGATATCGGCTGGTTACTCTGCCGAAGACCTGGCCGCCAGGACCATCAAGATCTCCTGTCTTCGTCGTACAGGTGTTCCGTGGCCTGCTTGCTCGCCTGGCGCTCGGCGGGTCCCCGCCGCCGTCGCATGAGCAACGCAAAGACCAGCAGGATTGCCAGCAAAACGGGGCCACCAGCTACGACGACCAGCCAAAGGTTACTCTCCAACATCGGTGGCGTCTCCTTGCATTCCGGCCATGGCGGCGAGACGTGACACGCTCACCGGGCGCTATTTTTCGCCCCGCTGCCCTGGATGGCTTCCACCGCTGCCGGAGCCTTATTGGCGGATGTCGATCCGCGCTCGATGCGGCCTCATCCCTGAAGCGCGCCCTTTCCAACAGGCTGGGCGGCCGAATGTTCCAATTCCGACAATGATTTGAGGCGGATGACCAGGGCCATAAAGACTGAAGCTTGTCGGCACGCATCCAGCCTGTCGTCCTGCTTTGTCTCGACGGGACAAACGCCTTGTCGCGGAGTTGCGAGATGACCTTGTTCTGGCGATTGGAACTATTTGTTCGTCAATGGGTTAGGGTCGATGACCAACAAATGTCAGGCGGCGGCAATGGCACGAAAAACCCGTGAAGCCCCCAAATTGAGCCACGAGAACCCAAGGGCTGCGATCATCGCCCTGAAAATGGATACGGCGTTGGATACGCTCAAGGATGAGGATGTGCCACCGCGCATGCTGGAACAGGCCCGGCGTCTCGAGAAGGCCATCAACATCAGGAAAAAACACCAGCTGAACTGACCGCTCTCAGGGGCAGGCCGCCACGCGCACAAGCCAATATGCCTCGTGAAAGGGGCGGCCATGGTTCTGGTCGTCCTCTCAGCGTAAGCCTCTGAATGTATTAGAAGATTTTGGTAGCGGGAGAGGGACTTGAACCCCCGACCCCAGGATTATGATTCCCGTGCTCTAACCAACTGAGCTACCCCGCCAGGGCGGCGAAAGGCCCGAAATCCACCTTAAATCGAAAGGCAGTTCGAGGCGTTCGCCAAGGTCGCGCGGATATAAGGTTGGGAGGGCGAGCCTGTCAAGCTTCGAAGCATTCTATATCGGCGCATATTCTCATTGCCGAAAAAGCTTTGCCGCGTGGCCATTTGGTTGCAACCGCCGGGGTTGAGTTCGAAGGGGCACGTCGCTATGTCTCGGCCACGAGTTTTTAGAGTTTGAAACAGATGAAGCCGCGCATTGCAGTCCTCGGTTGCGGATACTGGGGCAGCAACCACATCCGCACCCTCAAGGCGCTCGGCGCGCTGCATGCGGTTTCCGACGCCAACCGGGCCCGCGCCGAAGGCTTTGCCAGCGAACAGGACTGCCTGGCGATCCCTCCCGACCAGCTGTTCGTCCGCGACGATATCGACGCCATCGTCATGGCCTTGCCGCCGCAGTTCCATGCCGCTCTTTCCGTGCGCGCCGTCGAGAGCGGCAAGGACGTGCTGGTGGAAAAGCCGATCGCGCTGACGGTGCCGGACGCCGAGCGCTCGGTGCAGGCGGCCAAGGACAATGGCCGCGTCTTCATGGTTGGCCATGTCCTGCGTTTCCATCCCGCCTTCGAGACGTTGAAGGGGCTGATCGACAATGGCGAACTCGGCGAGGTCCGCTACATCCATTCGCATCGGCTCGGCCTCGGCAAGTTCCATACCGAGAACGACGCGCTGTGGGACCTGGCGCCGCACGATCTGTCGATGATCCTGGCGATCACCGGCACGGAGCCGATCGAGGTGCGCGGCGAGGGCGCGGCGCTGCTCGACAACCTCAGTGATTTCGCGCATCTGCACATGCGCTTTCCCAACGGCCTGCGCAGCCATCTTTTCACGTCGCGGCTCAACCCCTATCGCGAGCGGCGGCTGACCGTGGTCGGCACCAAGGCGATGGCGGTGTTCGACGATGTCGAGCCGTGGGAGCGCAAGCTTGCCGTCTACCGCCACGCGGTCTGGCAGGACAGCGGCCAATGGGCGTTCACCACCAACGAGCCCTCCTATGTCGCGGTCGCGCAAGGCATGCCGCTGACGCGCGAACTGGAGCATTTCATCCAGTGCATCGAGACGCGGGCCGAACCGCGCACCAGCGGCGAGGAAGCGATCAGGGTGTTGCGCATCCTGACGGCGGGCACGGTCACCCACACCAAGTCCAAATCCTGAGGCCGTTTGGAAATTCTGCCCTGGCGGCCAGAGCGGATTTCGCACGGCCGCTGAGAGGACAGCGTCCTATTCGGCGGGAACCCGCGCTGGCTGCGCGGCAAGCCGGCTCAGCATGGCTTCGGCCTCGGCGCCGCGCTCAGAGCGCTCGATGAAGCCGCCGCCGAAGACACGGGCCTCGTTGCCATCGTCGGAATAGAGCACGCAAGCCTGTCCGGGCGCGATGCCGGACTCGCCATCGGCCAGTTCGACCGAGGTCACGCCAGCCTCATGGCGCAGCACCGCGGGACGTGGCGGCCTGGTCGAGCGGACCTTGGCGAACAGCTCGAGGCCGCCGGCGGGGACATCGGCCAGAGGTCCGTCGCCAAGCCAGTTCATGTTGCGCAGGTAGATCTTGTGCGTCTCCAGCGCCTCGCGCGGACCGACCACGACGCGAGCCCGTTCGGCGTCGAGATGGACGACATAGAGCGGCTCGCCTGACGCGATGCCGATGCCGCGGCGCTGGCCGATCGTGTAGCGCAGGATGCCTTCATGACGGCCAAGCACGCGGCCGTCGATGTGGACGATGTCGCCCGGATTGGCGGCCGCCGGCTTCAGCTTGGCGATAATGTCGGAATATTTGCCCTGCGGCACGAAGCAGATGTCCTGGCTGTCCTGCTTGGCGGCCACCGTGAGCCCCATCTCCTCGGCAATGGCGCGGACCTGCGGCTTCGACAGGCCACCGAGCGGAAAGCGCAGATAGTCGATCTGCGCCTGCGTGGTGGCGAACAGGAAATAACTCTGGTCACGGTCGGCATCGACCGGCCGGAACAGCGCACGGTGCGCGCCATTGGTGCCGGAGCGGATATAATGGCCGGTGGCGAGCGCATCGGCGCCCAGCTCCTTGGCGGTGGCCAGGAGATCGGCGAACTTCACCGTCTGGTTGCAGGAGACGCAAGGAATCGGGGTCTCGCCGGCGACATAGCTTTCGGCAAAGGGATCGATGACCGCCTTGCGGAAGCGCTCCTCGTAATCGAGCACATAGTGGGGAATGCCCAGTGTCTCGGAGACGCGGCGGGCATCGTCGATGTCCTGCCCGGCGCAGCAGGAGCCGGCCCGGTGGGTCGCAGCACCATGATCGTAAAGCTGCAAGGTGACGCCGACGACATCATAGCCCCCGCGCTTCAACAGGCCGGCGACCACGGACGAATCCACGCCGCCCGACATGGCGACCACGATGCGGGTGTTTTCGGGATGTCCGGGAAGATCGAGACTGTTCATGATGCTTTCATTCTGCGCGGCGCCTCAATGCCAATGTCGAGAATATAGGTCAAGCTTTCCCACGGCGCCAGCTTGCGGGGCGATTCACTGGATGTGGCCAATGCCGAGATCGGACAGGTTTCCCCAGCCGATTCAAGGCTTGCAGCCGGATGTTTCAAATGCTTGCGAAAAGACTAACGCCGCGTTCACGATCCTTACCTAGTCATTAGGGACTGCTTAGGCAATTTTTAAAGCTGTGGCGGTAACGTGGCGGGGATTGGGTCTTTGATGTTTTTGTAGAGAGTACGATGACCGATCTGGTTAGACCTAGAGTTAAATATGTTATCGGGCCCGACGGCAGCCCACTTACGATCGCCGATCTGCCGCCGACGAACACGCGTCGCTGGGTTATCCGGCGCAAGGCGGAAGTGGTTGCGGCGGTGCGCGGCGGGCTTTTGAGCCTCGAAGAGGCATGCCAGCGCTACAAGCTGACCACCGAGGAATTCCTGTCCTGGCAGGCGTCGATCGACGAATACGGCCTCGCCGGGCTGCGCACCACGCGCATCCAGCAATACCGGCACTGACTGTAAAGAGTTTGGAAAAGGGCGCGGACTCCGCGCTCTTTTGTTTTCCGTCGCGATTCTTCATTCCTGGAAGCGCGCCTTCTGGCGGTCAGACCGCCAGCACCACCTTGCCAATCGGCTTGGTGGCCAGGAAGGCGTGGACGGCACCGGCGAGGCCTTCGCGGTCGGGCGCGACCGACATGCGCTCGACCCTAATGCCGTCAGCGCTGGCCTTGGCCTTCGTGGGCCGAACAGCACGCGCCGGACATCAAGGATGCCCGTGCAAGGGCGATTGCCGCAAATGAAGGGGAATGGGCCGCTTAGATCGGAGATATTCCGCGGCAATTCGGCCGGAGCCGGTTCGAGGTCGCCCTCAAGAACCGCGCGGAGCCGCGCACCCGGCCGGGCGGGCCCGACGGTGCGGATTCCGGCCGCTTCAGCCGATCATCGCGCTGCGGCCGCCGGTTTCGGCGTCGCGGATCTTGGTGTCGCGCGATTCCAGCATTTCAGCCTTGGAAAGCTCCGCTTCAGCTTCGCCGAGTAATGATTCGGCGGTGCTTCGCTGTTGGGCGAGGTCGCTCTGCGAGTTTCTGAGGTTGTCGCGGCGCAAGCGCGCCGCCTTGGCGAAGGTCGGATAGGCGAAATGATTGATGTCGGTGATGCCGGCTTTCTTTTCCTCGGCGGTGATCTGAAGCTCCAGTTCGACGGCCATGCGCTCGAACTCGGCGATCATCATGTCGAGTTGCAGCAGCTGCCGCCGCTTCTCATTCACCTGAAACTGCTTCAGCCGAACGAGGTTTTCACGTGACTTCATGATTCGGTACTCCCGGAAACGCACACCCGCAAATATCGTCCAAACCACTTGGAAAGGCCCAAGCGCTGCCCGTGTCCACCGGCTTTCCCCGCACTATGGGAAACAAAACCCTAAAGTTTTTTGCCGACGGTAACCATTCGTTTACGGGCATTGTTAATCATACGGGTCAGGACTTAAGGCCGGGTAAAAATTCCGGCCGCCGAAGCGAAGGCGCGTCGATGAGTCCCTGGAGTCGCTTAGTCCAGGTTGTTAATGTGTTGCATTAGGAATTTGGGTCCGTGATTCATTATTAGATTCAAGAGGGTGTAGAAAGAGGTTAAAAAATCTGATACCGTCATGGACGGGAAATTAGGATTTGTTAACCATTCGATGGCAGCCTCTGCACAAGGCAACCACTGCTCCGGGGCACAACGGGTCGTGAAATGGTCCGGCAGCAGAAAAGGGGAATGAAATGCGTGTTCTGCTGATAGAAGATGACAGTGCAACCGCACAAAGCATCGAGCTGATGCTGAAATCGGAAAGTTTCAATGTCTATACCACCGACCTCGGTGAAGAGGGCGTCGATCTAGGCAAGCTCTACGACTATGACATCATCCTTCTCGACCTCAATCTGCCCGACATGTCCGGCTACGAGGTCTTGAGAACGCTCCGCCTCTCCAAGGTGAAGACGCCCATCCTCATCCTTTCCGGCATGGCCGGCATCGAGGACAAGGTACGCGGCCTCGGTTTCGGCGCCGACGACTATATGACCAAGCCGTTCCACAAGGACGAACTGGTGGCGCGCATCCACGCCATCGTGCGGCGCTCCAAGGGGCACGCCCAGTCGGTCATCGCCACCGGCGACCTGGTGGTCAACCTCGACGCCAAGACCGTCGAAGTCGGCGGCCAGCGCGTGCACCTCACCGGCAAGGAATACCAGATGCTGGAGCTGCTTTCGCTGCGCAAGGGCACCACGCTCACCAAGGAAATGTTCCTCAACCACCTCTATGGCGGCATGGACGAGCCGGAACTGAAGATCATCGACGTTTTCATCTGCAAGCTGCGCAAGAAGCTCGATGCCGCCTCCGGTGGCCAGAACTACATCGAGACGGTCTGGGGTCGCGGCTATGTGCTGCGCGAGCCCGAAGACATCCGCGTCAGCGCCTAAGCGGCGAGCGCGGCCCGAATATCCAATTCGACAAAAACCCGGCTCCGGCCGGGTTTTTTGCGTCGTGAGCCGGCAATAAGGTCGGCAATGAGGGTGGGCTGCTGCCGAATCAGGCGGCGATCTTCAGCGTGCGGAAGCGCTCGAGCAGCTGCGGGCGATTGAAGGGCTTCAGCAGATAGCCCTGGGCACCGGCGCGCTTGGCACGCATGATCGACGCGATATCGAGCTCGACCAGCGAGATCAGGATCTGCGGCTTTATCGGGCTTTCCATGGCGCGCACGCGGCGGATGAGGTCAACCGCCTGCACATCCGGCAGGGCGCCGTCGACGATGATGATGTCGGGCATGTCGGCGGCGCACATCTCCAGCGCATCAAGTCCGCTGGCTGCCTCGATGACCATCATGTCGGAACCGCCCAGGATGCGTTTTGCAACCTTTCTGATGACGCTTGAATCGTCGACGAACATGCAGCGTTTCATTTCCGGGTCCTCTTTTGCCCTGGGGCAATCCGGTCGTGTCGGGCATCTGACGCGCATCCTAGACCGATCCGGTAAAGAAGCCGAAAAGCCTTTGGGTAAAATTTTTGCAAAGATGCCATCCGGCAGGCTTTTCTTTGCGGATGCTTCGATGCCGCCGCTTAGGAGAAGCTCAACGCTTCCGGTCGAGCTGTCACGGCAATATTTCGCGGCTGAAATACTTTGCGCTCCCGTCAAACCGGCCGGGTACTCAGGCTACCGAAAGCACGATTTCTTCCGCCGTCGCGTGGATCGATATCGTCATGCCGGCCTCACGGGCCAGAAGCAGCGTGTAATAGGGCTGTACCGAATGCGCATCGATCGGCTCTTCCGGCTTGTGCCCGGAATGCAGCTCGAGGAATTTTGGCGGCACGCGCAGCATCGGCCCGCTTGCCGAGAGGGAAAAGCGCGGCTCGGTTTCGAGATTCTCGAGGGTCACGACCAGCTTGCCGCCGCGCGGAATGGCGGCATTGGCGACCAGAATCAGGTTGAGCAGAAGCTTGACCTTGTTCTTGGGCAGCAGCGCGCGGGCCCCTTTCCAGGTCAGCTCCGGCTTTTCATTCTTGAGGAAAGCAATGGCAACGGCTTCGGCGTCGCCGGTGTCGATCAGCATTCCAGCAGAACCGGCCGCGCCAAAGGCGATGCGGGCGAACTGCAGGCGGGCCGAGGCATTCCTGGCGCTCTGGCGGATGAGCCGCATGGCGTCTTCGTCGGCGCCGCCTTCGTCGAGCAGTTCAAGCCCGTTGTTGATCGCGCCGACCGGCGAGATGATGTCGTGGCAGACGCGGCTGCACAGAAGCGCCGCCAGGTCAGGGGCGGAAAGGGTGAACAAATCGGCCATCGGTGAAAATCCCTGCAAAATTCCACAATTCGTGGCCGAGCGATCGATTGTCGCGCTGCCCACACGAATCACGCTCCAACCCGAGGCTTTCTGAATACACAGCACTCGTATGTACAGCAACAAATCCAAAATTGTCGTCGGACCAAATGGCGTGTTCGCGCAGGCTGCCAGCGCCGCGCCCCCAAGTCAGCCTTCGAACCGCCATCTTCCTGTGGGAGTTAATGGTTGAAAAAGAATTACGGCATAGTTTGCCCCTAACAGTCATCCTTAACGGCCGCCTAAAGAGCCGGACCGGGTGCGAGGCGTCGGCGAAAGTGCTCCATGACGGAGATTGGAAGCATGTTTTCCCGATTCTATGACCGGAGTTTCCTCCGCGTCCTTACAATGGCGGTCACGCTCATGGGCGTTCTCGTCTTCTCGACTTCAGCCCTGCGAGCCCAGGAATACACCGCTCAGGAGATTATCGATTCCGGCCACAAGTTCTTCGGCGCGACATCGGGCGGGCTCGCCACTGTCATCGAGAAAATCTTCGCTTCTTACGGACTGCCCAATGGCTATCTGCTTGGTGAGGAAGGGTCGGGCGCTCTGATCGGCGGCCTGACCTATGGCGAAGGCACGCTCTACACCAAGAATGCCGGCGATCACAAAGTGTTCTGGCAGGGCCCGTCGCTGGGCTGGGATTTCGGCGGTGAGGGATCCCGGGTGATGATGCTGGTCTACAATCTCGACGATGTCGGCAACCTCTACAACCGCTATGGCGGCGTGGCCGGGTCGGCCTATGTGGTGGCGGGTATCGGCTTCAACGTGCTGAAGAACAACAATGTGCTTCTGGTGCCGATCCGCACCGGTGTCGGCGCCAGACTCGGCGTTAATCTCGGCTACCTGAAGCTGACCGAGCGGGCGACCTGGAACCCCTTCTGATTCCAATCCGTCATGATCGCAAAGCCGGCTTTTCGATGGGATTTGTAGGCCCGTGACCCCCAATGCGCTGTGGCAAGACCTTGCCGCAGCGCCGGATTTCCGCCATGCCAGTATGATGCGGTCCAGTTCAGGCGGTTGCCGCCGATAGCGGGTAGTCCTTTGGTTCAGTCAGTCCTGTTCTTCGCCCTCGGCTTTCTCTGTGCCGGCTTTCTGGCGCTGATCGTGGCTCCTGCCGTCTGGCGGCGCGCCGTCACGCTGACCCGCAGGCGCATCGAAGCCTCGATCCCGTTGACGCAATCCGAGATCCAGGCCGACAAGGACCGGATCCGCGCCGAGTATGCCATGACCACGCGCCGCCTCGAAATGAACGTCAAGGCGCTGCGCGAGAAGGCGGCCGAACAACTCGTCGAGATCAATCGCGGCCGCGAGGCGTTGAAGGGGCTGGCGGTCGAGCGCACGGACAAGAATCAGGCGCTCGCCGAACTCGGCGCCAAGAACGAGGCGCTGCGGCAGCGCGAAGAGGAATTGCATCAGCTTTCGGAGCGGCTCAAGGAGACCGAACGCAAGCTGGAGAAGCGGGCGCTCGAGTTCGAAAAGCTGGAGCTCATGTATGATGACGCCAGCTTCTCCTCCAGCAGCCGCCAGATCGAACTCGTGGCGCGCGAATCCGAGTTGCAGAAGCTCGCCAGCGACATTGCGCTGCTGCGCGGCCAGCGCAAGGAAGCAGACCGGCGCCATCAGGAGATCGCGGCCGAAAGCAAGGCCGTGCGCGATGCCCTGAAGGCCGAGAAGAAGAGGGCGGCGGAACTCGACAAGAAGGTTGAACGGCTGCTCGCGACACTCGCCGATCGCGAAGACAAGCTCGATCGCCGCGAAAAGGAATTGGCCCGGCTGCGTGAAAACGCGAAGGCCGAGGACGGCGCGCCGGCCTTGCGGCTGGTCGGCAAGCCGAATGAAGCGGACCGGCATGACGAGGCCAGCAGGCGCGACGACGTGGACCGGGCGATCGCCAAGCTCGACAGTGATCGCGAACGGCTGGAGGCAAGGCTGACGGCGCTGGCGCGTGAGAACAAGCGGCTGAAGGCGGATCTCGCTGCCATGGCATCGTCAGGTTCGACGAATGGCAGCGCCGCGCTGCGCGAGCAGATGAACGAGCTGGCGGCCGAAGTCGTCCACCTGACAGCGAAGCTCGAAGGACCTGACTCGCCGATCGCCAAGGCGCTGGCGGCGCCCACGGACAGCCGATCCGATGGCGGCGACCGCAGCCTCGCCGACCGCGTGCGGGCCTTGCAGAAGGCGGCCGCGAACTGACGCGGTTGTGCGGCTATCGGCGTTGCGCCCGTGACATGGCATCACCATCTGGAAGGCCATGATCCTTTACACGGTGCTCGCGATTGGATGGCTGGCGGCAGGGTACTTCCATCCTGTGCTTTTCGCCCTGCTGGATGGATGGCACGACATCGGTGGTCGACGCGACAAGAATAGCGCGTGATGCGCGCTGGAAGTCTTCGGGTGCTCCTATACCGATGGCCGACGACATGCAGGCCTTCGTCGTGGAAGTTGCACCGAGCGACACCGGCACGACGCGGAGCGCAGGCTTGGCGAAAACACGTCGCGTAGATGCATCACCAAGGCGGCCTGCCTAACGAGGCGAGAAATGATGCAGCGCAATGGCTGAGGCCGCCGCGACATTCAGGCTGTCGAAGCCTTTCGACATGGTGATCCGCACGGTTTGCAGGCGTTCAAGCAGGGTCTCGGGCAGGCCTTCGCCCTCGGTGCCGAGATAAAGCGCCAGGCGCGCGGCTGGCCCTGCATCGCGTATGTCGGTCTTTCCGCGGGGCGAGAGCGCGAATTGTTCAAAGCCCCGTTCGGCGAGCATCGCCGTGAAGCCCGCGGTGTCGGTGAAGGACGCGAAAGGGATCTTGAGCGCGGCGCCGACCGAAACGCGGATCGCCTTGCGATAAAGCGGATCGCAGCATGTCGCATCCATCAATACCGCATCGGCGCCGAAGGCGGCGGCGTTGCGGAAGATCGAGCCCATATTGTCGTGATTGGCAATGCCGACGAGCACCACGACCAAGGCTTGAGCGGGCAAGGCATCCAGCAATGACTCGACCGGTTGCGGCGTCTCCTTTCGGCCGATGGCCAGGATGCCGCGATGCATGTGGAAGCCGGCAATCGCGTCCATAACCGCGCCGGCGACGACGTAGACCGGCAGGTCCGAGGGCGCCTTATGCAATATGTCCTTCAGGCCGCCGAACCGGTTTTCCAGGACCAGCACGGATTCCGCCCCGAAGCGGCCGGACGACAAAAGCAGGTCGAGCACCACCTTGCCTTCGGCGACGAAGCGGCCTTGCCGACCGGCGAGATCGCGTTCGCGGATATCGAGATAGGCTGCGACGCGTGGATCCCGTGGATCGTCGATGCGGATCGGGTCCAAAGATGTCCTTTGCTCAAAGATCCAAAGCGCGGTTGGTGCGTCGGGAAAGACGCACGAACCGTGCTCCTAAAATCGTCAGCGAGGTAAACGGCCGCGGGAGCGTCCGGTCAAGTCCCGGCGCGGCGCAATCTCTGCGCCATCTGGGACAGGTCCTCCTTGCCGCTGCCGAAAATACCGTCCAGCATGACAAGCAGTTCGCGCACCGCATCGGATTTGCAGGAGTAGTAAATCATCTGACGGTCGCGACGGGTGTCCACGAGGTCGAGCGCGCGCAACTTGGCCAAATGCTGCGAGAGCGCGGATTGGCTGAGCATCACCTTTTCGGCGATAGCGCCGACCGACATTTCACCGTCGATCAGATAGCTCATGATCAACAGCCGTTTTTCGTTGCCCATCAGCATAAGAAATTCGGCCGCCGATTCGGCGTTGGCGATTAGCTTTGTCGAGACCATGAATGCCCCATGCTGTTTGCTCATCGAGGCACCATGGGGGCAATGGTGCCTGAATCCATAAATTCACTCGCGAAAGGCCGCTGACGAGTCAGCACCATAGCTAAAGCCTAGAACATTTCTTTCAAATCTCAAGCGTTGCTTTCGATCAAATGCAATTAAATCTCGCTCTGTGTCCGCGCTGCCGCGCTGGCGCTCCTGGCCATATCGACCAGAACGGGCCGCAATTCCCGTGCGGCCGCCAAAGGTTGCGGGAAGAATACCCGGCAAATATTGTCCCCGGACACCAGATCCATGCCATCGGCGTCCAAACCGGCGATGGTCCAGCCGCCACCGGCTACCCCGGCAAAATGATGTGCATAAACGGCGATCGCGTCGAGATGATCGGCATTCATGTGCTCGACGGCGGATTGTTCACTCGCCGCAAGCTCGTCGACGACCGGTCCGCCGGTGACGAGATCGGGCCGATCGAGCAGATAGGCCTTGCCGAAGCCGCCGTTGAGGCTGGCGCGTTGCGGCTCGAGGCGAAAGATGGAGAAGTCGCCAAGTCCGGCATAGAGCCCCGCCTTGGGATTGCGGTTGAGATAGCGGCGCTCGGCGCGGACGTGCGCGTCCGACCCACGTTCGAGCCGTGACGCCTGGCAGATCAGCGTCAGGCGCGGATGGGCCAGAGGGTCGCCCTTGCCTGGCTCGCCGAGCAGCAGCGAACAGCGCGGATCGGCAAGCAAAGCGGGGGTATGCGCCGACAGCATCGACACCAGGATCAGCGGCGCGCCGTCAATGTCGGTGGCCACGCCGACCCGGCTCGCCAGCGGCGATCCGGTTTGCGGCTCCAGGACGGCCAATGCGCCGAAGCGGGCACTGCGCAGAAGTGTTTTCGCCAAGCGGATCGCTTTGGCCTCGGTTTCGCGGATCACGTCCTTCTTTTTATCGTCCAAGGTTGTCGCCCTGTTAAGTTGATTTTTCTATTCCACTTATCAGACGATGATGCCGGTCCTGGCAAGCGCACCCGGCACGTCGTTATCCCAAAAACCGCTCGCACCCTCGGGTCAAGCCCGTGCGCATGCTTTTGGCGACGTGCATTACTTCGGCGCCATGCGGATGGCGCCATCGAGGCGGATGGTCTCGCCGTTGAGCATCTGGTTCTCGATGATGTGCAGGGCAAGGGCGGCATATTCGGATGGTGCGCCGAGGCGGGGCGGGAACGGTACGGCGGCACCGAGCGAATCCTGCACGTCCTGCGGCATGCCGGCCATCATCGGTGTCTTGAAGATGCCTGGTGCGATGGTGCAGACCCGAATGCCCGAACGAGCAAGGTCGCGCGCGACGGGCAGCGTCATGCCGACCACGCCGCCCTTGGAGGCGGAATAGGCCGCTTGGCCGATCTGGCCGTCATAGGCGGCGACCGAGGCGGTGTTGACGATGACGCCGCGCTCGCCGCCTTGCAGCGGCTCGAGCCTGGCGGCGCGGTCGGCGACGAGGCGGATCATGTTGAAGGTGCCGATCAGATTGACCTCGATCACCTTGCGGTACTGGTCGAGCGGATGAGGCCCATCCTTGCCGATCGTCTTCACGCCAATGGCGATGCCGGCGCAGTTGACCAGGATGCGCGGCTCGCCAAGCTTGCCCGTCACCTCGGCGACGGCGGCGGCGCCACTGTCGGCGCTGCTGACGTCGCATTGGACGGCAATACCGCCGATCTCGGCCGCCACTTTTGCGGCGCGGTCGATGCCGACGTCGAAAATGGCGACGCGGGCGCCCTTCGCGGCAAGCGCACGCGCCGTTGCCTCGCCAAGGCCGGAGCCGCCGCCGGTCACGATCGCGATCTGGCCGTTCGGGTTCATGGCGTTATCCTTTCCTGGAGCGGTTCATCGTTTCATGGAAGCGCCGAACCGCTCATCTTTGTTTTGACGCAATTCGTGACGGAAAAACCGTTTCACACTTTTCCTGGAATTGCTCCAAGAGAACAGGGATGGATCAGGCCCAGATCGACGGGCAAGGTCAAGCCATCGCCGACATATGCTCGGCGACCCTGGCCTGACTGGCATGACAGACCTCGCCCGTAAGCCTGGCAACCGCGCCCGGCGTGATCTCATGTGACAGCAGGCGGTCGAGATCGACAGGGCGGGGCATCGAAATCTGGCCGCGCGGAATGCGCTTGAAGCCGAGCGGCCCGTAATAGGGCTCGTCGCCGACCAGCATGACGGCCGGGGCGCCGGCTTTGGCGGCCGCTTCCAGCGCGATCGCCACGAGGCGGCGGCCAATGCCGAGATTCTTGAAGGCAGGCCGCACCGCGAGCGGTCCGAGCATCAGGGCGCGGCCGGCACCGGCGGCGATGCGGGTCATGCGCACCGAAGCGACGACAAGATCGCCATCGACGGCGACAAAGGACAGCGCGCGCTCGTGGCCGCCGGCCTCGCGGATCTTGTAGGCGGCCAGCACGAAACGGCCAGGCCCGAAGGCCTCGTCATTGATGGCTTCGATTTCAGGGTCGTGCGCCGGAGTTTCCGGCAGGTATTTAACGTCGGCAAGGCTCATGGTCTTTGCGATCCGGTCAGGAGGAAAGGTTGCTGCAAACGGCAGCATTCGCCAGTCAGCGCTTCATCAAGCGCGGGCGCCCTTTCGTCGTCGGTCGAACCGGATCAAAGCAAAGTCGAACATGCGGAGTGTCCGCTAGCATCAATTTCCGGCCGCCGCAATCGACCCTTTGCGTGGCCCTATCGATTGACGATCTGTTCAGCCTGGATGATTTCCACCTGGGCCCGTCACGCTCTACATGAGGCGAAAGGCGAAAGGACACCCCATGGGATTGCTGGTCGAAGGCAAATGGCAGGACCGCTGGTACGACACCAAGAGCAGCGGCGGCAAGTTCGTGCGGACGCAATCGCAATGGCGCGACTGGATCACCCGCGACGGTAAGCCCGCCGGAGGCCGCAGCCGTGGCTTCAAGGCGGAGCCTGGCCGCTATCACCTCTATGTTTCGCTCGCTTGCCCTTGGGCGCACCGGACGCTGATCTTCCGCGCACTGAAGAGACTCGACAGCATCATATCGGTGTCGGTCGTGCATCATTTCATGGGCGCCAATGGCTGGACATTCTTGACCGAGGACGGCGCGACCGGCGACTCGCTCTACGGCCTCGATTTCCTGCACCAGATCTACACCAAGGCCGATCCCATCTATTCGGGGCGGGTGACGGTGCCGGTGCTCTGGGACAAAAAGGATGAGACCATCGTCTCCAACGAATCTTCCGAAATCATACGGATGCTCAATTCAGCCTTTGACGAATGGGGCGATGCCAGCCTCGATTTCTACCCGAAGGCCTTGCGCGGCGAGATCGACGCGATCAACGCGCTGGTCTATCCCGCCGTCAATAACGGTGTCTACCGCGCCGGCTTCGCCACCACGCAAGACGCCTATGAGGAAGCGTTCGGCGAGCTGTTCGCGGCGCTCGACACGCTGGAGGATCGGCTATCGACGCAACGCTATCTCGTCGGCGGCCGCATCACCGAGGCCGACTGGCGGCTGTTCACCACGCTGGTGCGTTTCGACCCGGTCTATGTCGGCCATTTCAAGTGCAATTTGCGCCGCATCGCCGATTATCCAAACCTGTCGAACTATCTGCGCGACCTCTATCAGGTGACCGGTGTCGCCGACACGGTGAACCTGCATCACATCAAGGCGCATTATTACGGCAGCCACGAAACGATAAACCCGACGCGGATCGTGCCGGTGGGGCCGGAACTGGACTATGGTGCGCCGCATGACCGGGCGCGGTTCAACGAAGCGGCCTGATTTACCAGTAGGACGATACGACTTCACCTCCAAAAACCTCGGCGATCCGTCGCAAAGTCGCCGGCGTCGTGCCTTGCGGCAGGTGGTCGAGCGGGAAAAAGCCGGCCTCGGCGATCTCGTGATCAGGCAGCTTCGGTGTCGTTTGGCTGAACTGCTCGATCAGATAGAAACCGACATGGTCGCGGCGGCTGGCGCGGCGGTTGAAATGCATCGATTTGAAAACCGGCGGCGTGGTCATCGCGATGTTGCCTTCCTCGGCCAGTTCGCGGGCCAGTGCCTCGGCCATCGTCTCACCGACCTCGACGCCGCCGCCGGGAAGCTGCCAGCCGGGCACATAGGTGTGGCGTATGAGAAAGACGGAGTTGGAGGCGGTGTCGAAAACGAGACCGCGCACACCGAGCGTCATCGGTCGCCGCAGCACGAAATAGAGATGGAACAGCCTTGCCCTGAACCCCGCCCAACCTGTCTGGCGGAAGGCGTCTTCCGGGTCCGCCATCAGGTGCGAAACCGGGGGTGGAAAGACAAGCTGTTGTGGAAAGGGGGGCGCCGGTCGCCTATGAAGGATCCATGTTCAGGCTCGCGCATATTTCCGATGTCCATCTGGGGCCGCTCCCCGATGTATCCTATCGCGATCTCGCCTCCAAGCGCGTGCTCGGCTACGTCAACTGGCAACGTAATCGCCGCCGCCACATGCATGATGCCGTCATCGACAGCATCGTCGCCGACGTCAAGGCGCAAAATCCGGACCATCTCGCCGTCACCGGCGACCTCGTCAATCTGGCGCTCGATGGCGAGATCGAGATGGCCAAGCATTGGCTGGAGACGCTGGGACCGCCGCACGACGTTTCGGTGGTTCCAGGAAACCACGATGCCTACGTGCCCGGCGCCTTCGACAAGATCTGCCGGTCGTGGGCCGCCTGGATGAGCGGGGACGGCGTCAACACACCGGTCGATCGCAATGCATTCCCCTATCTGCGCGTGCGGGACAATGTCGCGCTGATCGGGGTCTCGACGGCGCGCGCCACGGCCCCCTTCATGGCCAACGGCTTCTTCATGGAACGGCAGGCGGAGCGGCTCGGCAAGATCCTTCGCGACACCGGCGGGCAAGGCCTGTTTCGCGCCATCATGATCCACCATCCGCCGGTGCGCGGCGCCGTCTCCCAGCACAAGCGGCTGTTCGGCATCGCGCGCTTCCACAAGATCATCCGCCGGCACGGCGCCGAACTCGTCCTGCACGGCCATTCGCATCTGCCGTCGCTGTTCCAGATCGGGGCCCGCAGTGCCAAGGTTCCGGTGGTCGGTGTCGCCGCGGCCGGCCAGGCGCCGGGCGGCAAGCATCCGGCAGCACAATACAATCTGTTCGATATCGATGGCGAAAAAGGCGATTGGCGCATCCGCCTGACGCGGCGCGGGCTGACCGGACCCGCAATACCGCCCGCCGACCTGCAGACGCTGGAGATCGGCGTCGAGGCCGCGGCGGCTACCGCCGCAGGCTGAGCCCCATCGCCACGAGGCGGTCCCAGAACAGGGCGATCGACACAGCCAGGCCGACCAGGGCGCCGGCGGCGATCAGGCCAACGCCAGACAGGAAGGCCGACCAGCCCTTGCCGTGTTGCGGCGATCGCAGCGGCGGCTCGGCTTCCGCCACCTCGGCCCGCCTGATGCCGGCCACGGCCGGTTCGACCCCGCCTTCCATCATCCTCTGGCGTTCGACGATGCGCTCGGCGACGTAGCGTGTGACGGAATCGGCAACCGACTTCATCTCGGTCGATTCAGCCAGCACCACGCGGCCGATGCGAGTGTCCTTGAGGAAGCGGTAGGTTCGGCGGTCGCGCCCCATGGCGACATGGCTGACGGCGTCGATCCACAGGCGCGGCTGCAGTCCGGAGGAAACGACGAAGTCGAAATTGTCCATGTCGGCCGGAACATCGGCGAAGACGGGCGCGAGTTCGGCGGCCAGCAGATCGAGGCGCATGCGATGCGCCTCGCGCATGTCGACGACGACATCGTCGCGATCGGCGAAGGCATTCTTCACATCACGGATGGCATCCGAGAGTTTCCCTGACGGATCGATCTTTTCGCCTGCGTCCTTCATCGGCGTCTGCCTCGCGGGTTTGGTTAACAGCGAGTTAACACAGACGCCGGCAAAATGCACTGGCGAGATCACAGGGATCGGGGGCGCCCAGCGGATGCCGGATGCGAAAAAGTCAACCGGTCGCGGCGATGAGTTTCGGGCGCGGCGGCCTGGCGCGGCGGCTCGTATTGCGCCGAATGATGCTTGCAACCAGATCAGGCGCTTCCTCGATCAGCATATGGCCGGCCTCCAGCACGTGATGCACATGAAAGTGCGCCGGCAGGTCATCCGACTGGGTAATGGGCAGCACCGCGTCGTCACTTCCCCACGCCACCATGACCGGCATGGTCAGCCTGTCCAACTGGTCACGCGGGATGACACCCTGCCGGTCGTCCCTGGTCATGGCGGCAGCGATCTCGACGAGTTTCCGCAACTGGCCAGGTCGCCCGCGCATGTCGCGGAGGACGTCGATGGTGTGATCGAATGGCCGGGTCAGTGGACCCGACATGGCGGCGAGGCACGCCCGGATCTCGGACAGGTCCTTTGCGGCGGCAAAGCGGCGCAACAGCGGGCCGTTGATCTCGGGGCCGAAGCCGCCGGGCGCCAGAAGTTTCAGCGAGGCCACCTTTTCCGGCTCTGCCAGCGCCATCAGCGCCGCCACTGCGCCGCCCATCGAGTGGCCGACCAGATGAACGCGCTTCAGTGCCCGTGCGGAGAGATCGGCCAGAATGGCCCTTGCCGCCACTTTGGCCGGGCCGGCACCCGGGAAATCGAGCGAGAGCCCGTGGCCCGGCAAATCATAGGCAAGCGTGCGAGCGGGAGGCGCAAGCAACGAGATCACCTCGCGCCAGACATCGTGGCAGCCGCCGAAACCATGCAGCAGGACGATGGCCTTCGAGCCAACACCCTGTTCGGCGGCATGAAGCGATGCGACCATGAATCTGAAAGCTTTATTGCGGGCGTTGGGAATGCGGCTGGATTGCTCCTTGTCCAGCGCGATGGCCAGTAAAATTTTCGCGATTGGCGGGAGCTGTCGACAGCAGGCCGGCCTTTTTGAGTTCTTGTCCCCGCATGTCGCTATCCCACCCGTCGGCCCCTCGACGCGACATGCTAGCTCGCATTGCCGAGCCCGGCCGCGCGCAAAGCGCCAACCAGCCGCTCGATCAGATCGGCCGGGTATTTTCGGTCGATGAAGGTCGCGCGTGGATTGGCGGAGAATTTCGGGAATTTGACGGTCAGCTCATCGAGCAGCTTGTGCGCCAGCTTGTCCTGACCGGCGATCCTGGCGCCGATCAGGCGGGCGGCGAGATAGTGTGATTTCGTTGCGGTTGTTCTCAGCGAGGAACTGGCGATCGCGGCCTTGTTCGTGTCGCCAAGCATGAGTTCGCCGGCGAAAAGTCCGAAGTCCCACCATGTCGGATGACCGCTTGATGCGTCGACCGCATGGGCCAGGATCGGCGTGCCCTCGGCGTATCGCCCGGCGAAAATCAGGCCGTAGCCATAAGCGGCGGCCATGGCGAGATCGTAGGGGTTGAGGTCATAGGCCTTGCGCATCCAGCGCAGCGCTTCGTCGGCGTTGCCAAGACGCGAATTGATGTAGCCGTAGGAGCGATGCGCATAGGGGCTGGTCGGTCCCATCTGCACGGCGCGATGGGCGAATGTCATCGCCTTCTCGACCGTCGCATCCGGCGGATAGGCGTAGTGGTCGTTCACTGCTTCCAGGTGCAGCGAGGCGAGCTCCGAATAGACCAGCGGTGATTTGGCGCCATTCTCGGCAAGGGTTTCGAGGCAGCGATAGGCGGCCTCGTGAGTCTGGGCGTTCTGGTCGAGATAATATTTGTCGTTGAGCAGCAGGCACTGCGTCAGCGCGGTCTGAATGCCGCTCTGCTCGATATAGCTGTAGATCGTGCCAGACGCGGGCAGCGCCGAACTCAGGATGCCGGCGATACGGTCCTCGATGGCGGATGGCGCGCTGTCGGTGGCCTCCAGGTTGCGCGACATAAGCACCCGTCCGGTCGCCACGCTCTGCAGTTCGATGGTGATATCGCCCGCGTCCGGTCCAGGCAGGATGTCGAAGATGAAGCTCGTCGCGCTGGCGACCGGATCAGTCTCGTCGACGGTGTCGCGACCGATGAAGTCGATCGTATCGAAGCCGCTCAGGCCGGCGCGCAGCGAAGCGGCGACACGGCTGGCGTCAGGGCCATCGGCCTTGACGGCGATATAGACGAGCGGCAAGGCCTCACGCGTGGAGGACGGCGCGATGCTGCTGGTCAGGCCGGTGGCCTCGAACGTAGCGGGGATCTCGCCGCCCGCCAGCAGGACGCCGCCGCCCTGACGCAGGATCAGAACACCGAGCATGGCGATGACCAGGGCGATCGCCATCCAGAAGAACCTGAGGTGGCGCGCCACCGAGGGCGCCGGTGCGGCAGCCGGTGCCAGCAATGCAGCGGCCGCAATGGCATCGCCGGCAGCGCCGGAGTGCTCGGCCGGTACCGTTGCCGCGTCCGGCCGCCCGGCGGGTTTCGCCGTTTCCGGCAGACGGATCGCGTTGAGTTCATAAGCGGGGACGTAGCCGCCGCGCGGGATCGCGATGCGAACCGGCTCGGCGATGCCTTCATTGGCGAAATACTGCTGCAGCAACTCGCGCAGCCTGCCAGCCTGCACCCGCACGACGGCGTCGGTCGACGGATCGAAATCGCCGTCCTTGCCGAAGACATCCATGGCAATGGAAAAGCCCTTGAGCCTGTCGGCCTCGCCGGCCTGTTCGCGTTCGACAAGATAACGGAGCAATTTGCGCGCACGCTCGGACCTTCCGAACGTTTCGCTGGCAAGCAGTCGCTCTAATGTCTCGCGCACTGCGGGGGCGGCAGGCGTGGCATGCTGCAAGTGTCGATCCTTTCGAAGTCGGCACAGGTTAAGCCACGATCATATAGTGCCCGCATCGCCACACAAGTACGCACCCATTATGCGATCGCGTACCTAACGGGATAATTTTCCGGTGGTTAATGGCCGGGGCCGCCGCTGGCTACAGAATAACGGTCGCGAGGCGCGGCCAGGCCTTGTTCGGGCTCGAAAAATGCCGACACGAGAGGCCGGTGCGGCCTCTCGCGCCGATCATCGGCGGACGCTATCCTGCCTTGCGGCTCACGATACGGTTGGCGGCCGACATCACCGCTTCCAGCGAGGCTGCGACGATGTTGGTGTTGATGCCTGCGCCGAATAATTTGCCCCCGGGATATTCCATCTCGACATAGGAGATGGCCGAGGCATTGGAGCCGCGCTGCATCGAGTGTTCGGAATAGTCGAGCACCGACATTTCGACGCCGACATGGCGCGACAGCGCGTCGACGAAGCCATCGATCGGGCCGGTGCCCGTGCCGGTGATGGTCACCTCCTTGCCATTGTCGAGGATGACCGCCTCGACCACCCGCCGGCCCTTCACCTCGGTGTCGGGATAAGTGTGGTGGTCGAGGAATTTCAGGCGCGCGCCCGGCTGGTCGACATAGGTCTCGAGGAAGCGCTCATAAATGCGCTTGGCCGGAACCTCCTTGCCCTCGGCATCGGTGATCGCCTGGATCGCCTGGCTGAACTCGATCTGCAGGTTGCGCGGCAGGTTGAGGCCGTAATCGGCCTGCAGCACATAGGCGATGCCGCCCTTGCCCGACTGCGAGTTGATGCGGATGATGGCCTCGTAGCTGCGGCCGACATCGGCCGGGTCGATCGGCAGGTAAGGCACTTCCCACAGGCTGGTGTTGGCTTTCTTCAAGGCCTTAATGCCCTTGTTGATGGCATCCTGGTGCGAGCCGGAAAACGCCGTGTGGACGAGTTCGCCGACATAGGGGTGGCGCTCGGGGATCTTCAGCTGGTTCGAGTATTCGTAGACGTCCTTCATCCGGTTGATGTCGGAACAGTCGATGCCCGGATCGACGCCTTGGGTGTACATGTTGAGCGCCAGCGTGACGATGTCGACATTGCCGGTGCGCTCGCCGTTGCCGAACAGCGTGCCTTCGACGCGGTCGGCGCCGGCCATCAGCCCGAGCTCGGTTGTGGCGATGCCGGTGCCGCGATCATTGTGCGGATGCAACGAGATGATCAGGTTTTCGCGGTTGTCGAGATTGCGGCACATCCATTCGATGCGGTCGGCATAGACATTGGGCGTCGACATCTCGACCGTCGACGGCAGGTTGATGATCAGCTTGTTGTCTGGTGTCGGCCTGACGATCTCGGTGACGGCATTGCAGATTTCCAGCGCCACCTCGAGTTCGGTGCCGGTAAAGCTCTCCGGCGAATATTCGAAGCGATAGCCGCCGCCGGCCTTGGCCGCCATGTCGGTGATCATCTTGGCCGCGTCGGTGGCGATGCGCTTGATGCCGCCGACATCCTTCTCGAAGACGACGCGGCGCTGCAATTCGCTGGTCGAATTGTAGAAATGCACGATCGGGTTGGTGGCGCCCTTGAGCGCCTCGAAGGTACGGGTGATCAGCTCGGGCCGGCACTGCACCAGCACCTGCAGCGACACGTCGGCGGGCACATTGCCTTCCTCGATGCACCAGCGGGCGAAGTCGAAATCCGTCTGCGAGGCCGAGGGGAAGCCGATCTCGATCTCCTTGAAACCCATGTCGAGCAACAGCGCGAACATGCGCGCCTTGCGCTCATGGCCCATCGGGTCGATCAGCGCCTGATTGCCGTCGCGCAGGTCGACCGAACACCAGATCGGCGCCTTGTCGATGACCTTCGAAGGCCAGGTTCGGTCGGTGAGGCCGACGGTGGGATAGGGTTGATATTTGCGGGCCGCGCCCGGCATGCCCCGGGCTGACCCCGTCATGCCCCGGGCCGACTCGGTCATGCCCATATCCTTGCCGGCTGCCGCGGCGTCAGGGCGGATTTCTTCTCGTGCGTTCATCGTCTTGTTCTCCCGGCGGCCCTCGGATCCGCCTCGGACGGATTGATGGCGAGTGGCGCCTTTACCAGATTTTCGTTCGCTTGATGTGACCGCCAATTTTGAGACTGGCTAAGGAGCATGCGCTTGCGCGACGGTTCGACCGCCGGGCGCTCCTTCAGCGAACCCGGCGATCGCCGATAAGGCCGAGAAGAAGCAGCGTCGAGGCCAGCGCGCGCACGGTCTCGCCGGCAAAGCCGGTCTGACGAGAAGCGGTGGTGGCGCGCGTGTTCATGGCGGTTCTCATACAGGAGCGGCCTGTGGGAGGCAAGCGGGGCCGGCATACGCCGCATATTATCCCTATTGCGGATGCTCTTCCCCGCGCGCCGCAAATGCGCCAGACTTGAGCGCCGGCGGGGCTGCGGTGCTCAGCCGTGGAGAGGGGTTGTCCATGAATTTCGTGTTCTTCTCGCCGCATTTTCCCGCCAACGGCGCCGATTTCTGCGACCGGCTGAAGAAGGCCGGCGCCACGGTGCTCGGCATTGGCGACGCGCCCTATGACGCGCTTGACCGCAAGCTCAAAGCGGCCCTTTCGGAATATTATCGCCTCCCCGACATGGAGGACTACGATCCGGTGTTCCGGGCGATGGGGCATTTCATCCACAAATGGGGCCGCATCGACCGGTTCGAATCGCTCAACGAGCATTGGCTGGAGCTGGAAGCCAACATCCGCACCGATTTCAACATCTATGGCACCAAGCTCGATTTCGTGAAGAATTTGAAGCGCAAGAGCCGCATGCGCGCCTTTTTCCGCAAAAGCGGCGTCGAGACCATCGCGCAGCGCAAATGCTCCGACAGGGCGGGGGCCATGACCTTCATCCGCCGCGTCGGCTATCCCGTGGTGGTAAAGCCGGATTCGGGCTCCGGCGCCTCGAACACTTTCAAGATCTCCAATGCCAGGGAGCTCGACCAGTTCTTCCGGGACAAGCCCGAGGATGTGACCTTCGTCATGGAGCAGTTCATCGAGGGGCTGGTGGTGACCTATGACGGGCTGGTCAACCGCGACGGCGAAGTGGTGCTGGCGGCCAGCCACCGCTACGACCAGAGCGTCATGGAGGTGGTCAACAAGGACCGACACATGAGCTACACCTGCTTTCCCCACATCAGGCCCGTGGTCGAGGAAGCCGGCCGCAAGATCCTGAAGGCATTCGATGTGCGCGAGCGCTTTTTCCATATAGAGCTGTTCGAGACCCGGGATGATCGGATCATCGCGCTGGAGGTCAACATGCGGCCGCCCGGCGCCTGGATGACGGACGCGATCAACTACACGTTCGATATCGATGTCTATGCGGCATGGGCCGACATGGTGGTCAAGGACGCCGCTGGCGGGCCCTATGAGGGCAAGTATTTCACCGCCTATGCCAGCCGCAAGCGGCACCTCCACTATTTGCACAGCCATGAGGACGTGCTAGCCGCCCACAAGGACAAGATCGTCCATCATCAACCGATAGAAGAGGTTTTCAGCCGCGCCATGGGAAATTACGCCTACCAGATGCGCTCTAAGGATCAGGTGGCGCTGCGCGAGGCGGTCGCCTATATCCACGCGGAAAAGGCTTGAAGCCGATGGATATTTCCTATCACAAGGCTTTCGCCCGCAATCTCGGCCGCGACATGGAATACAAGCGCTACGGCCATGCCGGCCGGCCGGTGGTGGTGTTTCCGACCTCGCAGGGGCGTTTCTACCAGTTCGAGGATTCTGGCGGGGTGGGCGCGCTAGCCGAGTTCATCGACACCGGTCGCATCCAGCTGTTCACGGTCGACGGCATCGATTCGGAATCCTTCTTCGACAAGCATGCCGATAAGGCGCATCGCATCGGCCGCCATGAGGCCTATTTCCGCTATGTGCGCGAGGAGGCACTGCCGGAGTTCCTCGCCACGGCGGCGCAGGCCAATGGCGGGCGCAAGCTGAAGCCGCTGTTTTCAGGCTGTTCGATGGGCGGCTATCATTCCTCGAACTTCGTCTTCCGCTTTCCGGAACTGGCCAGCGGCGTCATCGCGCTGTCGGGCGTCTATTCGGCCCGCGATTTCTTCGGCAAGGCGCTGGAGGGCGACATCTTCTACAACTCGCCGCTCGATTACCTGCCCGGGATCGTCGACCCGAAGCTGCTGGCCCGGCTGAAGGCGCTCAGGCTGATCTTCTGCTGCGGGCAGGGCGCCTGGGAAGAGCGCATGCTGGTGGAGACGCGCCAGCTCGAACAGATCCTGCGCCACAAATCCATTCCCGCCTGGGTCGACTATTGGGGCGGCGACGTCAGCCATGACTGGCCGTGGTGGCACAAGCAGCTGGTCTATTTCTTCGGCCGCTGGCTGGATGAGGATCTGATGCACAGGCTGGATTGAACTCCAAGCCGGCTCGGTCAGGAGAGCGATGGAGAAGGTACCTATTCCCGGATGGTTCTGGCCACCAGCCGCGCGACGCTCGGGCCGACAAGCAGGACGATCAGGAAGCGCGCCGACTGCAGCGCCATGACGAAGGAGATGTCGACATGCTGCGCGGCGGCGGCGATGATCGCCACGCTGTCCATGCCGCCTGGGCTCGTCGCGAGATAGGCCGTCAGCGGGTCGATGCCAAGCACGCGGCTGATGACGAAGGCGAGCCCGCCGCAAAAGGCGATCAGCGCCACGATCGAGGCGATGATCTGTGGCAGCGCGCGTGTCGCGTGGCGCAGGATCGGCCTGGTGAAATTCAGCCCGATCGACCAGCCGACCATGGCGTAGCTGATTGCCAGCAGCCAGGGCGGCAACTGCATCCCGACGCCGAGGCCGAGATGGATGACGGCGCCGAAGATGAAGGTGCCGAGGAAAAAGGGCGAGGGCAGCCGGCAGAGCTTTCCCGCCAGCCCGCCGACCAGCGCGATGCCGATGGTGGCGGCGAAGGCCTTCCCATCGATCGCCGGAAACCAGATGACGGGCGGGATTTCGACGCCCGACGTGTCGACCCACATCTTGGCGACGAGAGCCGCCGTCATCGACACGAAGATGACGCGCAGATACTGCATGAAGGCGACAAGCCGCTGATCGGCACCAAAGGCGCCTGCCATCAGCACCATGGCGGTGGCGGCACCAGGCGAGGAACCCCAGACGGCGGTGGTGCCGGGCAGGATGCGCCAACGGCTGATCAGCCAGCCAAGCAGGCTGGAGGCCGCGACCGTGGCGATCACCACGCCAAGAAACAGCGGCCACTCGGCGTAGAAGACGGGAAAGATGTCGGCCGAGATCGAGGCGGCGACGAGGCAGCCGACAACTGCCTGGGCGGAACCGAACAAAAGGCGCGGCACGCGCACGGTGGCGCCATTGGTCCCTGCGATGATGGCCGCCAGCATCGGCCCGATCAGCAGCGCCGCCGGCATAACGGCGAGTTCGAAGGCTCCGGCGAACAAGGTCGAGATGACGAGGAGGATCAGCCATTGCCAAGGCTTGCGCAAACGCGCGATGCGCTCGGTGACGGGCGGATCCGGGATTGGCTGCTCGGGCGAGGAATCCATCTTCTGGTCTTAGACCGAGGCACGAAAAATGCGAACCCCGTATACCTAAAAGAGTATGTTTCCGCGCTTCAGCCTTGCTGTCTAGGGGCTCCGGGTCAGAGCTTTCGAATAGGGCCTGAGTAGCGGGCTACAATATTGTCCGTAGTCAACAAGGTAATGCCTTCTATATTAGCCTGAGCTACAAGGATTCGATCGAAGGGGTCTCTGTGGATCGGCGGAAGTCCATCGACGGCAACGGCGTGCTCGCTGGTGACGGGCAACTCACGATAGCCGTTGTCGAAAAGGCCTCGCCTCAGTAAGCGCGGGTCCACAGTGAAGTCGTCTCGCCCAAGCCCTCGTTTGATCGCCACTTCCCACAGGCTGGCAGCGCTGAACAGCAATTCGTTCGACGGGTCTTCAATCTCGGCGAGGGCAGCAAGGGGCAGCCGGTCCGGTTCGCTGGCCGCCCACAACAGCAAATGGGTGTCGAGCAGCAGCTTCACGTCTTGATGCCGAACAGTTGCTCGATCTCCTCACTGCCCATGCGGTCGAAATCGTCGGGGACAGAAAACCGTCCGGCCATGAAGCCGACCCGCCGTATCTGCGCCGAAGCCGGCTGATCGATGGGCACGACTTTGACCAACGGCTTGCCTGCCTTGGCGATAATAAACGGCTCACCTTTGGCGGCCCGGTCAACGAGACGCGACAAGTTGGTCTTTGCGTTATGAATGTTCACAGTTTGCATCGGGATTGTCCCAGCGGACTTAGTCCACAGAACTTAGTCTTTTCCACCAATGTTGCAAGTACATAATCGGGACGAGCCGACAGCAGCAATGCCGGAGCCCTGAAGATCAATGGACCAAGAGCAAATGCGCGGAGCTGCGCCCTGTGCGCTTCGCCTTGAAGCTTCCGACAGGATCAGCCCGTCTTACCGTCGGCCAACCCAAAGCCGCCGACAGGATGGGTCTCCACCTGAAATTCGAACCCGGCGATGAAGGGCCGGGCCTTGGCGATGGTCGCCTGGACTTCCGGAAGCTGCAGCGAGGCCTTGTGGCTTGCCTGATCCGCCCACACTTCGGTGACCCAGATCGCATCGGCGTCGGCCGGGTCGGTGGCGATGATATAACTCAGGCAGCCGGGCAGGGCGACCGTGCTTGCACGAAGCAAATCCATGACCTCGTCGCGCTGGCCGCGTGCCGCCCGCATCTTGCCGATCAGTCCGTACATTCCCTTCGTCTCCCTTTGAAGTCTCCGACAAGAGTAGGCGGATCGCCAGTATGCAGTTCGCCGGTCACGGCATCAACTGGCCGCCATTCACCTCGATCACCTGGCCGGTGATGTAGCCGCTCAGGAGATCGGACGAGAGGAACAGATAGGCGCCGACGCAGTCTTCGGCGGTGCCGGCGCGCCCTTGCGGAATGGTGGCGACCATGCCCTTCATCTGTTCGTCGGTCGAATAGCGCTCGTGGAAGGGTGTGAGGATGGTGCCCGGCGCCACGGCGTTGACGCGGATGCCGAAGCCGATCAGCTCCTTGGCCATGCCGCGCGTCAGGTTGGAGACGAAGGCCTTGGCCGAGCCGTAGAGGCCGGCGCCGCCGCCGGCGCCATTGCGCGCGGCGATCGACGAAGTGTTGACGATGAAGCCGCCCTGCTTCTTCAGCCACGGCATCGCCTTGCGCGAGGCGGTCAGCACCGAACGCGCGTTGAGGTCCATCACCGCGTCGTAATGCGCCTCGGTCTGCTCGGCGTAAGGCACGCGGCCGAGCATGCCACCGGCATTGTTGACCAGCCCGTCAAGGCGCCCGAAGTGCCGCGCGCTGTCCTCGACGACGCGCTCGACATCGGCGGCAACGGAGAAATCTCCCTGGACGAGGAAGACCTCGCCGCCATTCCCGGTGATCGTCTTGGCGAGCTTTTCGGCCGCCTCATGGCTCGAATTGTAATGCAGCCCTATCCGGCACTTCTGAGCGGCGTAGGCCAGCACCAAAGCCGCGCCTATGCCGGTCGAGGCGCCGGTGACCAGCACCGCCTTGCCGGCGAGATCGGGGATGGTGAGCGCGGTCGTGGCGGGCAATGCCGGTCCTCCGGAGGTTCAACGGGACCAGTCGTTCCCGGCCCGTGGTCAAGACTGTGCACTATGGCCTGAGATAGGCATAGCCCTGGCTTTGCAATTCCGCGAGCTTGACGACGCCACCCTTGTCGGCGGCATGGAAGCCTTCGAGGAGGTCGGCCAGAGAAATATCCATGCCATGCATGGTGTTGGCGCAGGCCTGCGGCTCCAGCCCCTGCTGCACGAGGCCGGCGAAGCGGCCGGAGACCGCGGCCGATATGCCTTTCGACTTGAAGGCTCCAAGAGCTGGGCCATGCACGACCAGCACGATGTCGACCTTGCCGCCCGTGCCCTCATAGTGGTTCTTGATGTTGCCGAGCACGAAATTGACCTTGTCGAGGTCGCTCAGGTGATAGGCGACCTTGAGCCTTGTGGGCCCGGTCGCCGCCGCCCGCATCACGCGCAGGCCAAGGAACGTTCCGGTTCCGGCAAGAACCGCACGGAACATGTCGCGCCGGCGCATGGCATCCTCCTCCGCTTGGCGGCCCACCGCAAAATCCGTGGCTCCCGCGGCGATACTAGCATAAAATGACGCAGCGTCTTGTCGAGGCGAGGGGGATCACATGGCGTTCAAGGGGCTGGATTGGAGGGCCGTCTTCACCGCCGGATTGGGCGCAGCGCTGCTCGGCGCGCTTTCCGGTCCGGCTTGCGCCGATGATGCCCTCAAGCTCACCGAACTCAGCCCGAACGGGGCGGATGCCTGCTTCGGCCGTGTCTATGACGCGGCACACCTGAGGGCGCACCCGAAGCAGAAGGTGGCGCGGATCTTCTTCTACTACGGGCACGATCCGGTCAGCCGTCCGAACGAGGAACCGGCGCCCTCCGACACCTCCTACAATGGCTTCGTCACCACCACCACCGTGCGCGGCGCCAAGGCGCCTCAATGGGCGGGCGGCTGGTGCAACCACCAGTCCGAGGACGGCAAATCGGGCCCCATCCATTGCGGCATGGACTGCGACCGCACGCTGGCGTCGCTGAAGGTCGACGACAAAGGCCGGCTGATGCTCTCGGACCTGCAGCCCGACATCTATCTCGATGCCGATTCGGAGGAGGAACTCGGCACGGCGGAATACACAAGGCGGGCGCTCGGCTCGGAGGACGACAATTTCCGCCTCGACCCGATGCCGGCCGCGACCTGCAAGGCCGAGTTCGCGCGCATAGATCCGATCGATCCGGCGCTCGGCCCCCCGTTGCGCGAGCGGCTGAAGCCCGACCAGACCTTTTGCTACGGCCGCGACTATGATGCAGCGCATCTGGCCTCGCACCCCAATCAACTGGCGCAGTCGATCCGGGTTTTCCGCGGGCCGGTGGAACTGGCATCCTTCGCTTCTGGCGGCGACGCCACCAACTGGCCTGACGGCGCCGACATCGCGGTTTCGGTCACCGCTAGGCAGAAGTCGGGAAAGGTCACGCAGACCTATTCCTGCCAGGGCGAGGCCGATCAATGGCGCTGTGCAGCGAGCTCGAAGATGAGCGATTTCTCCTGCGACATCGCGCAAAAGGAAATCTTCCTCAAACGCGGCGCCAACGGCACGATGATGCTGGCCAATCCCAACAGCAGCCTTGCGGTCGTCGATCTTTGCTCGAAGGCCGCCGACGGCAAGACGAAATCGGACGACAAGGTCTACCGGCTGGAGCCGATGCCGCAATCGGCCTGCGTGCCGTAACCGCCTACCTTGTCCGCGGTGCCCAGATGGCATATATCTTTGCTATATCTCATCTGAGGATAGAGTGATGGAAAAGGCAAAGGTATTCTGGTCGGGTCGTTCGCAAGCGATACGCTTGCCGAAGGAATTCCGTTTCGAAACAGACGAGGTTTCGATTCGGCGCCACGGGAAAACCGTTATTCTCGAACCGCTGGCGCAAGACTGGGCATGGCTCGACCAACTCACCGGGCCGGTGGACGACGATTTTGTCGAGGCCGCTTCGGAGCAACCAGCTGAACAGGTGCGGCCGGCTCTCGACGATGTATTCAAGTGATCTATTTGCTCGACGCCAACGCTATTATTGCGGTTGTAAAACGAGACGCGGATTTGCTGAAGCGGCTCAAGCGGCACGGGCCACAGGACTACGCGCTTTCAACAATTGTCGCCTATGAACTGTACTACGGCGCTTACAAGAGTCAGCAACAAGCCGGCAATCTGGAGCGAATTGAAGCGCTTCGGTTTCCGGTACTTGAGTTTGACCATGAAGACGCAAGACATGCCGGTGAAATTCGTGCGATGCTAGCGGCTTTCGGAACCCCTATTGGACCCTATGATGTTTTGATCGCGGGCCAGGCGCGCGCCAGAGGGCTAACCCTGATAACCCGCAATATCCGGGAATTCGAGCGGATCAAGGATCTCTCACTCGAAACGTGGTGACGTCAGGCGAACGGCACCGCCGTCGTGCCCTTCGGCAGCTTGGCTTCGTCGTCCGGTTCGACATGGATCGTCACCCGCACCGAGGGGATCTCTGCCTTCAGCGCGTCCTCGATGCGGTCGCAGATGACATGGCTGGCCCCGACCGACATGTCGGCGTCGACGACCAGATGGAACTCGATGAAGGTGGCGCGGCCGGCGATGCGGGTCTTGAGGTCATGCACCTCCAGCGCGCCCTTGCAATTGGACGAGATGATGTCGCGGATGCGCATGTTTTCGGTCGTGTCGACGGCGCGGTCCATCAATCCGTTCATCGACGAGCCGATGACATGCCAGCCCTGCCACAGGATGTTGAGCGCCACGATGACGGCCAGCGCCGGATCGAGGATCCGCCAACCGGTCAGGATCGCCCCGACCAAGCCGCCGAAGACGCCGATCGAGGTCACCACGTCGGTCATGATGTGATTGCCGTCGGCAACCAGCGCCGGCGACTTCTCGGTCCTGCCGGCACGGATCAGCGTCCAGGCCCAGAAGGCATTGATGACAGTGGCGATGCCGTTGACGGCAAGACCTTCCCAGGGCTGTTCGAGCGGCACGGGTGCCTGCCAGGAACGCCAGACTTCGTTGAGGATCAGAAGCGCGGCGAGTACGATCAGCACGCCTTCCAGCACGGCCGAGAAATATTCGGCCTTGTGATGGCCGAACGGATGGTCCTGGTCGGCCGGCTTGTAGCTGACCTGGATCGCCCATAAGGCGGCGACCGAGGCAATGACGTTGACGATCGATTCCAGCGCGTCGGAATAGAGCGCGACGGAGCCGGTGATGTACCAGGCGGCTGCCTTCAGCGCGAGCACGACAAAGGCGACCACGATCGACCAGAAGGCGAGCCCGGCGACCTTTTGCTTCGCGGCCGCCTTGGCCGCGATCGCCATCGAGTTCTCGGCTTCGGCCATCAGCGTCAGGCTGCCTTTTCCTTGGCCTTGCGCGGCAGGTGGGCGACGATGTTCTCGATGATGCGCATGCCGGCATTGTGGCCGAGCGTCATGATCGATTCCGGATGGAACTGCACAGCGGCGATCGGCTCCTTGCGGTGCTCGAAGGCCATGATGACGCCGTCCTCCGTTTCGGCCGTGACGATGAAGTCATCGGGCAGGCGCACCGGATCGGCAAATATCGAATGATAGCGGCCGACGGTGACTTCCTTCGGCAGGCCGGAGAAGATGATGCCCGGCTTGGAGACGCGGATGCGCGACGGCTTGCCGTGCATGGGAATATGCAGCTGCCGCAGTTCGCCGCCATAGGCTTCGGCCAGCGCCTGCAGGCCAAGGCAGACGCCGAAGATCGGCAGGTCGCGGGCGCGCGCCTTCTTGATGGTCGCGGCGCAATCGAAGTCCTTCGGCGTGCCGGGACCGGGCGACAGCACGACAAGGTCGGGCTTCAGCCGCTCGAAGACTTCCTCCGGCACTGGCGAGCGCACGGTCGAGACATTGGCGCCGGTCTGGCGGAAGTAGTTGGCCAGCGTGTGGACGAAGCTATCCTCGTGGTCGACGAGCAGGATGTTGACGCCGTCGCCGACGCGCGCGGTGGTACGCTCGGTGCTGGTCGAATTGCCTGATTTGGCGTCGCGGATGGCGGAGAGCATGGCGGATGCCTTCAGTTCGGTTTCGGCTTCTTCTTCCTCGGGAATGCTGTCGAAAAGCAATGTGGCGCCGGCGCGCACCTCGGCGATGCCGTCCTTGATACGGATGGTGCGCAGCGTGAGCCCGGTGTTCATGTCGCCGTTGAAGTTGACCATGCCGATCGCCCCGCCATACCAGGCGCGCGGGCTCTTCTCGTTCTGCTCGATGAAGCGCATGGCCCACAGTTTCGGCGCGCCGGTGACGGTGACCGCCCAGGCGTGCGAGAGAAACGCGTCAAAGGCGTCCATGCCTTCGCGCAGGCGCCCTTCGATGTGATCCACGGTGTGGATCAGGCGCGAATACATCTCGATCTGGCGGCGGCCGATGACGCGCACCGAGCCTGGGTCGCAGACGCGCGACTTGTCGTTACGGTCGACATCCGAGCACATGGTCAGCTCGGATTCGTCCTTCTTGGAATTGAGCAGTTTGATGATCTGCTCGGAGTCCGAGATGGCGTCGTCGCCGCGCTTGATGGTGCCGGAGATCGGGCAGGTCTCGACGCGGCGGCCGTTGACGCGCACGAACATCTCCGGCGAGGCGCCGATCAGATATTCGCCTTCGCCCAGGTTGATGAAGAAGGAATAGGGTGAGGGGTTGATCGACTTCAGCTTGCGCGAAATCTCGGACGGCTGCGTCTCGCAACGCTCGTAGAACATCTGGCCGGGCACGACCTCGAACAGGTCGCCGCGCTTGAAGCTCTCCATCGCGCGGCGCACCAGATTGGCGTATTCGCCGGGCTCGTGGTCGCCGCGCGGCGGGATGCGGTCGGCGGTCTTGAACGGCTCGGCCACCACATCGCGCGGCAGGCCTTCGGTCGAAAAGCCTTCGCCCGAATAATCGTAGCGGTCGGTCCAGGCCTTGGCCGAATAATGGTCGACGACCAGGATCTCGTCGGGCAGGAACAGCACCAGGTCGCGCTGGCTCTCCTTGCGAACGAGGGTGTGGTCGACCGGGTCGAACTGGAAGGCGAGGTCGTAGCCGAAGGCACCGTAGAGGCCGAGATTGGCGTCCTCGGCGGTCTTGAACAAGGCGGTGATGGCGCGCAGCACGGTGAAGACGGAGGGAACGCGGCTGCGCTCCTCCTCGGTGAAGACGCGGCCTGGCTTGGCGACATCAAGCCGGATCAGCTTCTTGGAGGACTCGGCAATGGTGACCTCAGGGAGATCGCCGAGCGTCTTGCCGATGACCGGCAGCAGCGCCTCGCCACGGCTGTTCAACGCCTCGATGCGCATGGCGCGGCCGCGGGCCGAGATCACCAAATGCGGATCGATGATGGCGGTGTCCCAGCGCGTGTAGCGGCCAGGATACTCGTAGTTGGAGGAAAACACCGCGCCGCGCCGGGAATTCAGCCCGTCGACATAGGTGTCGATCGCACCCTCATAAGGCCGGTCGTGGCGTTCGCGGGTGATGGTGATGCCCCCCGCGGTCATGAAGCGCTCAGCGCCGTTTTCCAGAACCTGCATCGTCATTGCCGTCTCCATCAGCTACTTGGGGCAACGGACCCGGGAATGGCATTAAAAAACAAATGGCCGCCCGGACATTCCGTTGCGGCCACCCTCTCTTTTCACGCGCACGCGTTCGAACAGGCCGCTGTCAGCAGGCCCACCACCAAATGGTCTTGGTCGAACGCATGTTCATCGGGATTCCCATAGCGGCGATTGAGTGGCCACGCAACTGGATTCGGTGCGAAGGCGCCCGGCCTCAATCCTCGAGCGTACCCGATCTTGCATCGGCGCTCTTCCTGTCGCCGACCAGTTTCAACAGATCCTCGCCGGCGCGGATGATGCGGCGTGAGCGGCGGGTCAGGATGACGCCATCCTGCGGCGCGAACACCTCCGTGCGGCCATCGGCTTCGCCCGGGGCATGGAGGATGGTGGCGAGACGCGCGCCCCTGACGACGCGGTCGCCGGGCTTGACGTCGTAGAGGACGGCACCGGCGCGGGGCGCCGGCATCATGTCGATGTTTTCGAGCGGTGCGACGACGCCCTTGAAGGAACCTGGAGCGGGCAGGGCGCTGTCGGCGATCACGCCGAGCGCCACCAGCAGCCGGTAGAGCCCTTCGGCGTCGGCTGCGGCCAGCGCGCCATCGACATCGAGGATGCCGCGATATTCGACCGTGGTGGCAACGCGGCGGTCGAACTTCGCCACATCGGCGGGCGCGTTCTGGTAGGGCATGATCGACGCGCCCTCGAAGGTGCCGTCAGTGTCCTCGCTCCACAGCACCACCGCATCGACGCCCATGGCGGCGGCGCAATCGGCCATCGCCGGCCACAGGCTGGTATGGATGTAGAGATAGGCGAGACCCTCGTCGTCGCAGTGCAGGTCAAGCACGATGTCGTGGCCGAGCGACAGCTGCACCAGACGTGACTTCAGCCGCTGATCGGCGCCGCCAAGCGTGGTGTTGGGCAACAGGGCGGCATCCGGTGCCGGGAGCAGCGGAAAGCCTCTGTTGAAGTTGGTGCGGGTGCCCAGGTGAAAGCGACCCTGGTGCTCGCCGAAATGATATTGCGCGCGGCCGATCGGGTTGGCCCAGGGCACGATGGTGATGTTGCCCCTGATGCGGCCTTCGGCTTCAGCCTTGTTCAGCGCCGGCATCAAGGCGTCGATGGCGACGACGCCCGGCAGTTCGCCGGCATGGAGTGCCGCCTGCAGATAAGCCGAAGGTGCGGCCTTGTCAACCCCGGCGAAGCGGAACACCGGGAATTCGTAGGAAACGCCCTCGCTGTCGCCGGCGATGCGTTCGATCGATTTCTGCATGACTTCCTCCACTGGAGCGAGAAGACATGCCCATTGAAGGTGCCGATGTCGATTGGTCCAGCGCGCCGCGCTATGGGCGCAAGTGGCTACTCGGCGGCAGCCTGAAGGGCGGTGACGGGCGCGCGCCGGTCCAGTGCCTGCGAAAGCACCGCCACGGTGACCGCCAGCAGAGCGAGCACCGCGCCGACCAGCGGCAAATTGGCATAGGACACGCCGGCGGAAAGAGCCAAGCCGCCGATCCAGGCGCCGCCGGCATTGCCGACATTGAAGGCGCCCTGGTTCAGCGTCGCGGCGAGGTTCGGTCCTTCGGAAGCGGCCTCTACGACGCGGATCTGCAGCGGCGGCACGACGACGAAGATCAGCAGACCCCACAGGAAGACGATGCCGATGGCAACAGTGGCGATCGCGCCGAACTGCATGAAGCAGACGAACAGCAGGGCCATCAACAGCAGCGTGCCGATCACCGTCGGCATCAGCTTCCAGTCGGCCAGCCTGCCGCCGATGATGTTGCCGATGGTCATGCCGGCGCCGAACAGCAAAAGCACCCAGGTCACTGTCGAGGTCGACAGGCCCGACACGTCGGTGAGGTAGGGTTTGATATAGGTGAAAACGGCGAAAAGACTGGCTGAGGTAAGCGCCGCGATCAGCATCGCCAGCCACACCTGCAGCTTGCCGAGCACACGGACTTCGGCGCGCAGGCCGCCGCCGCTCGGTTCAGTGACGTCTGACGGTACCAGCCAGGCGATGGCAGCGACCGAGATCAGGCCGATGCCGACCACGGCCAGGAAGGTGGCGCGCCAGCCGAAGGCCTCGCCCAACGCGGTGCCGGCCGGCACGCCGAGGATGTTGGCGAGCGTCAGTCCCGCGAACATCAGCGCAATGGCGCTGGCGCGCCTGTTGCGCGGCACCAGACTTGCGGCGACGACAGAGCCGATGCCGAAGAAGGCACCATGGCCAAAGGCGGTGAAGACGCGTGCCGCCATCAACAGCCAGTAATTGGGCGCGATGGCGCAGAACAGATTGCCGACGACGAACAATGCGGCCAGGCCGACCAGCACCGGCTTGCGCGGCAGATGCGCGGTGGCCATCGCCACGATGGGCGCGCCGAAGACGACGCCCAGCGCATAGCCGGTGACCAGCAGTCCGGCGGCCGGGATCGTCACGCCAAGGTCGGCGGCGACCTCCGGCAGCAGGCCCATGATGACGAATTCGGTGGTGCCGATGCAGAAGGACGCAACGGCAAGCGCAAGGATCGGCAACGGCATGGGGCGTCCAGACTGAATCGGTTCAATTTTCAGACTGCGCGAGGATCCATACTGGACGCAATGGTTATTGCCGCAATGCAGCAATGCAGAAAACGGAGAGCAGAAGAGAACGAGGCGCCGAAGCGCCTGGTCCGGGGGGCATTCGGCAAGCAGGCTTCCCGGCATCACAGGGTAACAAGTTCAGCCCAGCGGCTTCAATTCCTGGGCAATCGTGGGCAGCAGCTCCGAGACATTGGGATGGATGTGCACGGCGCGCGCCAGCGTGTCGACGGGTGCCCTGGCGTACATCAGGTCGAGCACGCAATGCACCGCCTCGTCGCCGCCGGGGCCAAGCACCGAGCAGCCGAGGATTTCCCTGGTGTCGGCATCGACAAGGATCTTCATGAACCCTTGCGTCTCGCCCTTTTCGACGGCGCGGCCGACGCGGGTCATCGGCCGCTGGCCGACCAATGCGCGGCGTCCGGATTTCTTCACGGCCGCTTCGGTCATGCCGCAGCGGCCGAGCGGCGGGTCGATGTATAGCGCATAGGCCTCGATGCGGTCGCTGACCTTACGTGGGTCGTTGTCCAATAGGTTGGCGGCGACGATCTCATAGTCGTTGTAGGAGGTGTGGGTGAAGGCGCCCTTGCCATTGCAGTCGCCCATCGCCCAGATGCCCGGCACGCTGGTGCGCAACTGGTCGTCGACGGTGACGAAGCCGCGTGTGTCGACAGCGACGCCGGCTTTGTCCAAGCCGAGATCGTCGGTGTTGGGCACCCGCCCGGTTGCCAGCAGCACATGCGAGCCGACAGCTGGCGGCTTGCCGGCCGAGAAGGTCACGGCGACATCCCCGCCCTGTCTGGCGAAGGCGATGTCGTCGGCGCCGAGATGGACCGATATGCCTTCGTTTTCAAGAATCGACAGGATGGCGGCCGAAACGTCCTCGTCCTCGCGGCCAGTCAACCGGGGGGCTTTCTCGATGACGGTGACTTCGGAGCCAAAGCGGCGGAACATCTGCGCGAATTCGAGCGAGACGTAGCTGCCGCCGACGACGATGAGATGGCGCGGCAGCACATCGAGGTCCATCATCGAGGAATTGGTCAGATAATCGATGTCATGGATACCGGGCAGGTCGGGCACCGCGGCGCGGCCGCCGGTGTTGAGGAAGATCTTTTCGGCGATCAAAAGGTCGTCGCCGACGCGCACCATGTTGGCGGCTTCGAAACGCGCATGGCCACGATAGAGCGTACAGCCCTTCATGCTGGCGATCCATGTCTCGAGATTGGTGCGTGCGTCGACCGTCACCTTATCCTTGCGCGCCTTGATCCTGGCATAATCGACCCCGACGGGGCCGGAGAGCGTCACGCCGTAATCGGCGGCGCGGCGGGCGAGATGCGCGGCATAGGCGCTGGCCACCATAGCCTTGGTCGGCATGCAGCCGGTGTTCACGCAGGTGCCGCCGATCAGCTTGCGCTCGATCAGCGCCACGCTCATGCCCGCCGCGTTTAGCCGGCCGGCCAGTGAAGGCCCGGCCTGTCCGGTGCCGATGACGATGGCGTCGAAGGTTTTCGCCGTCATGCCACCGCCGCCACGATCAGCAGGCCGCCGATGATCGCCACCGCGTCCTCGATGAAGGCGGCGGGCGGATCCTTGCCGAAGGCGGCGGCCAGCCGGCCACGCGCCTCGGCACCGCCCAGCGTACCGATGACCGCGCCGATGGCGCCGGCGATCAGGCAGACGATGGTGGCGCCGCCGGTCGCGCCGATCACCGCGCCGCTGAAGGCGCCAAGCAGGATGCGGGCGCCGAATTGCTGCGGCACCTTGCGGCTCGGCGTTGACGGCAGCTGGTCGGTGATGAGCTCGACAATCGCCAGGATGGTGAAGATGCCGACGGCGGCCCAATGGCTCATGAAACTCGCCCAGGTGCCGGCGACCGGCAGCCAGCCGAGATACGCACCCCAGGCGACGGCGGCCGGCGCGGTCATGGCGCGAAGACCGGCAATGACGCCGATCAGAAGTGCAAGAAGATAGAGCATATTGATCCCCCTCGATCCCAGGCCGGACGACCTTGAGGCGGCAGGCTACCATAGGTCCAATATTTGACCAGTGTTGAGATCGGCGCTTTTCTGTCAGCTTACTTATTTGCAATGACGGAGACCACGCCATGGCCGGAAGCGAGCGCGTAAAGATGGCGGCCGGCCAATGGTACACCTGCCTGGATGATGAGCTGGAAGCGTTGCGCGTCACGGCGCGTGACGCATTGTTCGAGCACAACACACTGCCGCCGCGACAGCGCGGCAATCTCGGGCCCGCCTTGAAATCGCTGCTCGGTGCGGCGGGCGAGGGCGTCCGGATCGAGGCGCCTTTCCACTGCGCCTATGGGTTCAATCTCCTCTTCGGCGCCGGCGTCTTCCTCAATGCCGGCTGCACGATCCTCGACACGGCAAGCGTGCGCATTGGCAAGGGAACGCTACTTGGCCCCAATGTGCAGATCTATTGCGCCGAGCATCACAGGCAAGCGACCGGGCGGCGAGCCGGGCTGGAGATCGCCAGGCCGGTCGAGATCGGCGCCGATGCCTGGATCGGTGGCGGCGCCGTCATCCTCGGCGGCGTCAGTATCGGCGAAGGCGCCATCGTCGGCGCGGGCGCTGTGGTGACGCGCGACGTGTCGGCCAATGCGACCGTCGTTGGCAACCCGGCGCGATCGGTCAGGCGTGGCTGAGTCTCCTCAACCAATCAGGCATGCGCTATCTGTCCGTCAGCCCGCCTTGAGAATTCCCGCCGGTATTGCGCCGGCGACGTTCTGAGCCTTGCGGCAAAGTGCTGGCGCAGCGAAGTGGCGCTGCCGAAGCCGGCCTCGAAGGCCACCATGTCCATCGATTTTTCCGTGGCTTCCAGCAACCGCTGCGCCAGTTCGATGCGCTGGCTTGTCAGCCAGTCGCCGAAGCTGGTGCCGATCGATTTCTGGAAGCGGCGGGTGAAGGTGCGCCGGGTCAGGCCGGCGGCTTCGGCGACGCTGTCGAGACTGTGCGCCTCGCCGAGCGTGGCGCGCACCGCGTCGAGGGCCCCGGTGAAGCGGTCGGCGTTCGCGCTGTTTGCGACGGGGCGTTCGATGAACTGCGCCTGCCCGCCCTGCCGGTGCGGGGAGAGGACGACGTGCCGGGCGAGCCGCAGCGCCGCCTCGGCGCCGTAACGGGCGCGCACGATATGCAGACAGCAGTCCAGCCCGGCGGCGACGCCAGCGGAGGTGACGATGTCGCCTTCATCCACATAGAGCACATCCGCATCGACTGAAATGTCGGGGTGCAGGGCTCGCAACTGGTCCGTATAGGCCCAGTGCGTGGTCGCTTTCCGTCCCGAAAGCAGGCCGGCGGCGGCGATGGCAAAGGTGCCGAGACAGAGGCCGACAATCAGCGCCCCACGCCGGTGCGCGCGGCCCAGCGCTTCGTGGAGCGGCTTGGCCAGCGCGGCTTCCAGATCCTTCCAGCTTGGGATGATGACGATATCGGCATCGTCGAGCGCGGACAGCCCATGCGGGACAACGATGCTCAGCCCGGCATCGGTCTGGATCAACCCTTGCTCGGTTGCGCAGACACGGAAGTCGAAGCACGGCAGGCCGAGCCTGGTGCGGTCGGCGCCGAACACCAGGCAGGGCACGGAGAGATGGAACGGGCTGATGCCATCGAAAGCAAGCACGGCAATGATCGGGGTGGTCATGGGCATTTCCGATAATTGAAGGCGGATTGTCCCAATTCTTTCGAATGATGTCAATCGGGTCACTTTTGGCAGCTCGGCGACCTGCCTATTTTCGGCCCATCGCATTCAAGCCGGAAAGGAAAACACCATGTCCGACCCAGTCACCACAACGCCGCGCCGCGCGCTCGTCGTCGTCGACGTCCAGAACGACTATGATGGGGGCAATCTCGCCATCCAGCATCCGCCATTCCCTGACAGCGTCGTCAATGTGGCGCATGCGATGGACGCGGCGGCAGCGGCCGGTATCAAGGTGATCGTCGTCAAGCAGATGGCGCCCGAGACGTCGCCGATCTTCGCCAAGGGCAGCCATGGCGGCGAACTGCATCCCGAAATCGCAAGGCGCGGCCGCGACCACTATGTCGAGAAGATGCTGCCATCGGCCTTCACCGGAACCGACCTCGAGGAATGGCTACGGGCCAATGCCATCGATACGATCACGGTCGTCGGCTACATGACGCACAATTGCGACCTGTCGACCATCATCCATGCCGTGCATATGGGCTTTGCGGTCGAGTTCCTGTCCGATGCGGCCGGTTCGGTGCCCTACGCCAACAGCGCCGGCTATGCCTCGGCCGAGGAGATCCACCGCGTGATCACGATCATCCTGCAGTCGCGCTTCGCGGCGGTGCTGAAGACCGCCGAATGGATCGAATGCCTGAAAACGGGCGCTTTGCCGGAGCGTGACACGATCCACGCATCGAACCAGCGGGCGCTGGCGCGCAACGCCGCGTAGACCGGTCGTCCCGAATGAAAAAAGGGCGCCACCCGGCGCCCTTTTGTCCATCGATACCGCGAGGCTTAGAACAGGCCTTCGATCTGGCCGGCCTCGTTGAGGAAGATCTTTTCCGAGGACGGCGCCTTGGGAAGGCCTGGCATGGTCATGACCTCGCCGCAGATGATGACGACGAAGCCGGCACCCGCCGAAAGCCTGACCTCGCGCACCGGCACGGTGTGGCCGGTCGGCGCGCCGCGCAGGTTCGGGTCGGTCGAGAAGGAGTACTGGGTCTTGGCCATGCAGACCGGGAGGTTGCCGTAGCCGGCCTGCTCCCAGGCATGCAACTGATCGCGCACCGACTTGTCGGCGATCGCTTCGGAGCCGCGATAGATGCGCTGGACGATGGTGTTGATTTTCTCGAACAGCGGCATGGCGTCGGGGTAGAGCGGCGCGAACTGCGAGGCGCCGGACTCGGCCAGCGCCACCACCTTGTTGGCGAGGTCCTCGATGCCGGCCGAGCCGTTGGCCCAGTGCTTGCACAGGATCGCCTCTTCGCCCATCGAGGCGACATAGTCCTTCATCGCCTGGATTTCGGCGTCGGTGTCGGAATAGAAGTGGTTGATGGCAACCACCGCCGGCACGCCGAACTGCCTGATATTCTCGATGTGGCGACCAAGGTTGGCGCAGCCCTTCTTCACCGCCTCGATGTTTTCCTTGCCAAGGTCTTCTTTCTTGACGCCACCATTCATCTTCATGGCGCGCACGGTGGCGACGATGACGGCAGCTGCCGGCTTGAGGCCCGCCTTGCGGCACTTGATGTCGAAGAATTTTTCAGCACCAAGGTCGGCGCCGAAGCCGGCTTCGGTGACGACATAGTCGGCGAGCTTCAGCGCCGTCGTGGTGGCGACAACCGAGTTGCAGCCATGCGCGATGTTGGCGAACGGGCCGCCATGGACGAAGGCCGGGTTGTTTTCCAGCGTCTGCACCAGGTTGGGCTGCATGGCGTCCTTGAGCAGGACGGCCATGGCGCCGTCGGCCTTGAGGTCGCGGGCATAGACCGGCGATTTGTCGCGGCGGTAGGCGACGATGATGTCGCCGAGGCGCTTTTCCAGATCCTTCAGGTCGGTGGCAAGGCACAGGATGGCCATGACTTCCGAGGCGACGGTGATATCGAAGCCGGCCTCGCGCGGGAAGCCGTTGGCGACGCCGCCGAGCGAGCAGATGACCTCGCGCAACGCCCGGTCGTTCATGTCCATGACGCGGCGCCATACGACGCGGCGCGTGTCGATGCCGAGCTCGTTGCCCCAGTAGATGTGGTTGTCGATCAGCGCCGACAGAAGGTTGTGGGCGGTGGTGATGGCGTGGAAGTCGCCGGTGAAGTGGAGGTTCATGTCCTCCATCGGCACAACCTGTGCGTAGCCGCCGCCGGCGGCACCGCCCTTGACGCCGAAATTCGGGCCGAGCGAGGCCTCGCGGATGCAGATGATGGCCTTCTTGCCGATGCGGTTCAGGCCGTCGCCAAGGCCGACGGTGGTCGTGGTTTTGCCTTCGCCGGCCGGGGTCGGATTGATGGCGGTGACCAGGATCAGCTTGCCGTCCTTGTTGCCTTTCACCGATTTGATGAACTCGGCCGATATCTTGGCCTTGTCGTGGCCGTAGGGCAGGAGGTGTTCGGTCGGGATGCCGATCTTCTGGCCGATCTCCTGGATCTGCTTTTTCTTGGCGCCACGCGCGATCTCGATGTCGGACTTCACTTCGGCCATGACGGCTTTCCTCTGGATTGGACGGTGGAGGGGACGGGGTTGATGTCGCTCGCAAGAAGGCTGGAACCGGACGCGCGGGCATCTAACCCTGTCGCAGCCGTGGCGTCAACTTTCATGCAACTATGTTTCCTATGAAGAAAATTCATCCGCGGCCGGCCGACCTCTCCTCGGTTCTTTCTGGCTCCACTTGCCGCGCCGTATAGAAGCCAGAGCAGGGGCGTCTCCGCCGTCTCAAAACAGCCGCACAATGCACGGAATGCGACAGAAGCGACGGCGCAAATTCGCCATCACCGGAGGTTGTAACAGAACAGCGTTACTGCGTCAGCACGTTGCCGATTTCGACCATGTTGGAACGCACCCGAAGCACGTAGAAGCCCATGGTCGTCAGATGTGTCGGCAGCAGCCAGCCATCCTCCCGGCCGTTGGCGATGATGAAAGGCTGGATGCGCAGCGCCGACACGAACTGCGCGTCCATCGTGTCCCACAGGCTCTGCAGGTGCTTTTCCTTGATGACGCCCTCGAAATCGGCCTGGGCGCCCTTCATCAGGCCATAATAGGCATAGAGCTGGCCATAGGCGAACCAGTAGCGGTCGTCCGCACGGAAGTCGAACCAGCCATTGTTGTGGTTTTCGGCGCGCTCCTTGAGGATGGCCGAGGTCGAGCCGATGTCGCTGGCGATGCGATCGATATATTGCTTCAAATTATCCGCGCGGGCATCGAAAGTCGCCTGGCAGGTGGCGAGGCGGGCGTTGAAAGAGCGCAGATTGCCCATCGCGCGCCGATACATGCTGGGCGTGGTCGCGGTCATGCCGTTGCGGCTGATATACCAGATGGACTCGTCATACTGCAGCTGGCCGCGGGCATCCTGGAGATTGGTGTCGATCTGCGAGGTGGTGCGCACACGGCCGAGATTGTCGGCAAGCTCGGTGGCTGTGCGCCGCACCGCCTGATTGATGCCGCGCTGGAACGAAGCCTTGTTGTCCATCCATGGCGTGTCGTCCCAGTCGATGCCGAACAGGCCGAGCTTGTAAAGGACCATCGACGAGACCCAGGCGTTCTGATTGACGTTGAAGTCGATCAGGTCGGCGGCAATCTGAGCGATGCCGGAGTTGCCGCAGGTCTTTGCCGTGTCGGCGCCGGCGCCGGCGGCAACCTGTTCGCCGGCGGAAACATTGCGTTTCTCGAAGCTGTAGGTGTCGGGATAGTTCGGGTTGAAATTGCGCCACCATTGGGTGGCGTAGAAGAAGTTGGCGTAGAGGCCGACAAGCACCAGCAGCGCGAGGGCGACCAAGGCCTTCAGGATCCAGCCGCGCTGCGCATACCAGCGCCCGGCCCACATGAACGGCCACAGGATGACGCCGATGACGAGGCCGATGCCGCGGCCGATCCATTGGAAAATCCGGGTGAAAAAGTTCACGATCGGATCGAGCATGGCTGTGTCACCCCTCAGTCAGTCAGGCCGTAGAGGCGCGTGCGGAACGCCACTTCGTCCTTCAAATATGTGGTTTTCAGAACGTCGACAACATGCGATCGCCAGGCGTCGCTGAAGCCGTGATAGTCCCTGTAGAACCCGTCCTTGTTGAAGATGTAGCGCGAAACGAAATCCGCCGGCACGAAATCCGAAATCAGCCTGTTGGTCAGCCAGGCGTCGGGATGGTCCGGTTTGGCGCGGATCACCAGAAAACGCTGCTGCGGCAGGACGTCCTCGATCTTGAGATGGCCAAGCTGGGCGATCTCGCGCTTGGCGGCGTTGAGGAAGGGGAAATTGCCGTCCCTGGTGATCAGGTCGGCATGGCTCTGGATCCAGGTCTGCAGCCAGACCTTGTCGACATCGGTCAAATTGCGGTTCGGCTCGGCGTCGCGGATCAGCGCGCGCACCACCATCTCGGCGCGGTGTTCGAGATAGCCGGACGCCTCGATCCAGGAAGCGCGGGGCAACTCGATGCGGCCGGTGGCGGCCAGGAACTTGAACACCTTGTCGGCATCGTTGATCGAGAGATAGCTCACCTGCCATGGCCGCGAGCGGCGAAAGCCGGGGGCGGCCGGGTCGCTGATCACGGTCGTCATGTCGGGATCGACGAAGACGTAGAGCCCGCCGAAATGGCTGGTCCAGTAGGCGCTGTGGCGGAAGATCACCTGGTCGGGCACCAGCGCGTTCTCGCGGATGTCGCCGCAGACCTTGGCCAGGTCCACCATGCGGGTCAGCATCGCATTGTCGCGCCAGGCGTCGGGTTCCTGTTTCAGCCGGTCGACGAGCTTGCCGAGTTCGGCCGCCTTGCCCAGCACATTCTCGGCCGACAGCACCTTGAACTCGACCTGGTTGATCGACAGCAGATCCTCGATGTCGTTGACCTTGGGGACGGAGTCCTCGATCTCACCGTAGATGACGTCCTTGATGGTCAGCGCGTCGATGGCGCGCTGGTTCCTGGTCATGAACTCGAACATCAGCTGCGAGGTGTTGGAGAAGGCGGTGTGCACCACCGGCAGGTCGATCTGCGAGGGAGTCAGGATGATGAAGCGGCGATTGACCTCGTTGGGGTCGAGATAGTCATAGTCGCCGCACTCCTCGGCCACTTCCGGCGAGAAGCCGGTGCGGTCGATCTGGAAGCTATCCAGCTTGGTGGGCTTGAGCCCGAAGGCGGCAAGCGCCTTGTTATAGCGCTGGATGAGATGCGGCTCGTCGACGGTGAGCAGCCGGCCATAGATCAGCTCGTTGTCGCGCAGGAGGTCGGGTTTTTTGCTGATCATGTTGAAGGGTCCGAGGGGCTTTGCCTGATAAGGCGAAGCGCCAACGCTGACGCCTCCCTCTCCCCGTCGTTCACGGGGAGAGCGACTGTCTTGGATTTCAAGCGGGTTGCCATGGTTTTTGGTCCCTGATGATGGCGTTGAGGATTGTGAGCAGTTTTCGCATTGTAGCGGTAACGGCGACGATCTTGGGCTTTCCGGCAGCGACGAG
>NZ_VFVX01000029.1:0-71753 GCF_006442395.1 Mesorhizobium sp. B2-3-5
AGACGTAGCCGGTCGGCACGACGAGGCCAACGACAGGCTTGGAGACGCCGGCGCGCTCCAGCTTTTCCATCAGGCTGGGCAAGGCCGAGTCCGAGGACGAGGTGCCGAGCACGAGCAGGATTTCTTCCTTGATGTAGAGCAGGAACTTCAGAATACTGAAGCCCGCCCACCAGCCGATGAGACCGAGCACGCCGAATACGAATATGATGCTGGTGAGGTAGAACGTGCCGATCAGGAATACGAGCGGGCCGAGCGCGGAAACGCCGTATTTGCCGACGGTAAAGGCCATTGACCCGAACGCGCCGATCGGCGCCAGCCGCATGATGACGTTGATGGCACCGAACACCAGGTGCGAGCCGGCATCGATCACGTCCCTGACCGGTTTGGCGCGGTCGCCGAGATGCGACAGCACATAACCGAACAGGACCGAGATCAGAACGACCGGGAGGATATCGCCTTTGGCGAAAGCGTCGACAATGGTGGTCGGAATGATGTTCATCAGGAAGTCGCTGACCGACTGTTCGGCGGCCTTGCCGGCATAGGCCGCGACCGCGCCTGCATCGAGAGTCGCCGGATCGGCGTTGAAGCCGGCGCCGGGCCTGATCAGATTGCCGACGATCAGACCGATGATCAGCGCAATCGTCGACACGACCTCGAAATAGACGAGCGCCTTGCCGCCAACCCTGCCGACCTTCTTCAGGTCGTTCATGCCGGTGATGCCGGACACGACGGTGCAGAAAATGACCAGTGCAATCACCATCTTGATGAGCTTGATGAAAGCATCGCCGAGCGGCTTCATGTCGATGCCGGCTTGCGGCCAGAAGTGGCCGAGCACGATGGCCGCCGCGATACCGATCAGCACCTGAACATAGAGGATCTGGTACCAGGGTTTACGCGGACGTCGGGAATGCACGTGAGCCATTAGGGTCCTCCCTTGGGCGAATGAAATCGCGACGACGGGCAGCACCCGTCGCGTGGGTTGATGGTTGGCATGCGTGGTCGCGAAGCCCGCGCTGGCGGGCGTCTCAGGCGCCGGTCAGCGTGGCGGTCCGGTCGCCTGCAATGGCATCACCAGCAGGACCGTGGCGGGCTCCTGGGTATGGTTGTGCAGCCGGCGGGCCTCGTTCGGCCCGATACGGCAGGAATCCCAACGGCGCAGGCGCACGTCCTCGCGGCCGTTCGATACGGTGACTTCTCCATCGAGTACGACGTAGATCTTCTCGACGTTCGAAGTGTCGAGCGTCGTGCCGCCACCGGACGCAAGGGTTGATGCGCCGAGCCAGACCGTGTCGGCTGGTCCGGCCTCGCGTCCTTGCAGCCGCGCCATATGCATGTCGTGATGGCCGGGTGCGTCATAGGCGGGCGCTTCGGCGAAACGGACGACGTGCATGGCGTCAGCCTCCAGGCACCAGAACGACGCGGTGCCGCGACGAGCCCATCACCGCCTGGTAGGCGGCGTAGGCGTCATCGAACCGGTAGACGGCATCGTCGACGATCGGAAACGGCTTCAGCGAGCCGTCGGCGAAACCCGGCGTCAGCGCTTTGAGGATGGCGCCGGTCTCGACCGAGCCGAGCGCGATGGTGTCGATGCCGACATAGGTGTGGCGGCCCTTGTAGAAAGCGAGGATGTCGAAGCTGACGAAGCGGTCTATAACGGAAATGAAGATGGCCCGACCGCCGACCGCCATCGACTTCTGGCCGATCTCATAGAACGGGTCGCCGACAGTGTTGAAGACGATGTCGGCCCCCTTGCCGCCAGTAAGTTCGCGGATCTTCGCCGGCACATCCGTCGTGTTCGCCGCGATCACCTCCACTGGCCCGTTGGCGTGGCCGGCATACGGTTCTTCGCGCCGCACCACACCGATCACGCGCGCACCGAGCCAACTGGCGATCTGTGCCGCCGCCTGGCCAACCTTGCCGTTGAGCCCGAGGATCATCGCAGTCTCGCCCGCGATCGGCAGGCCCGCACGCCGCAACCCTTCCCAGGCGGTGACGAACGGCACGCCGATGCCGGCGGCTTGGCGGGCGCCGATACCTTGCGGAACCTCGACGACGGCACTCGCCTCGACGATCATGTGGCTGGCGTGCGAGCCGTCCTGGCGGATACCGAGATCGCCCGATGAACCGAACACCAACTTCCCGACAAGGGCTGCCGGGCCGGCCACGACCTTGCCGGCATAGTCGCGCCCGGGCGTCCGTGGAAATACGGCATAGGGCATGAGGCCGGTGGCTGCCTTGGCATCCGAAGGGTTCACCGCGGCGGCGTGGATCTCCACCACGACCTCGTGGCCCGCGACCGCGCGTAGCGGGTGTTCCTCGACAGCGAGCCTGATCGCCGCATAGTCCGGCGCTTTCTCGTACAGGCGCAGTCCTCTCGCCGAGACCTGGAGATGGCGTGGATGTTCGGTGGTGAGTGACATGGTCGGCTCCGTTCGATCTCAGGCGACGCGCTTGGTGTTCGCCGGCCGGACAGGCAGGCCAAGAATGGCTCGCGCCTCGCGCGGATTGGCGACCTGGCCGCCAAGGTCTTCGACGATGCGGCGTGCCTTCTCGACCATTGCGGCGTTCGACGGCGCCAGCATGCCGCGCTCGAGATAGATGGCATCCTCCAGGCCGACCCTCACGTGACCGCCGGCAAGGTAGGACTGCGCGACCATGTGGAAGGCGGAGCGGCCGATGCCGATCGCGGTGAAGGCGGCATCCGGCGGCAGAAGGTTGCGGGCATAGACGACGGTCTCAGGCGACGGCTGGAAGCCATAGCGCACGCCCATGACCAACGAAGTAAGCGGAGGTCCCTGCAGCGTGCCGTCGGCGAGAAGATCGGCCAGCAGCGCGATGTCGCCCGAATCGAACAGTTCGATTTCCGGCCTGACGCCGGCCCCGGCGATCACCTTGGCCATGCGGCGCACATTGCCGGGCGTGTTGATAACCACCTCGCCGCCCGAATTCATGGTGTTGAGGTCGAGCGTGCAGATGTCGGGCTTGAGCGCGGCGATGTGCTCGACGCGGCGCTCGGGCGCCAACAGCGTCGTGCCGGGGCCGGCGACCCTGGGATCGTCCTGCGACGGCACAAACCGGCCGCCGGGACCGGTGGTCAAATTGACGATCAGTTCCGGGTTCGACCCGCGGATGCGGTCCAGCACCTCGCGATAGAGCTCGAGTTCCATCGATGGGCGCCCAGTCCGCGGATCGCGAACGTGGATATGCACGACCGCCGCGCCAGCCTCGGCGGCGCCGAGCGCCGACTCCGCGATTTGTTGTGGCGTGATCGGCAAATGCGGCGTCTGTTCTGGCTTGGTCAGATTGCCGGTGATCGCGCAGGTGATGATGATTTTTGGCAGCGGCGAGCGCATCATTCAGCCTCCGTCCTAGAGCGCACGGCCGCCGTCGACCTGGACGATGTGTCCAGTCGAATAGCCTAGCATGGTGGCGCATGCGGTGATGGCGGCAGCGATGTCCTCCGCCTCGCCAATCCGCCTGAGCGGTGTCGAGGCGCTGACCCTGTCGTTGAAGTCGGTGCCGCGGCCGGGCACGAACTCAGTGTCGACGACACCAGGCGACACCGCCAGCACCCGCACCTCGGGCGCAAGCACCCGTGCCAGCGCCTTGGTCATCACATCGATGCCGGCCTTGGCGGCACAGTAGGCGATCGAGGAACCAACGCCTGTGAAGGCGGCGATAGACGAGATCGACACGACGAGCCCGTCGCCGGAAGCCTTCAACATCGGCGCGAAGGTGCGGATCGCCGCGAACTGACCTCGCCAGTTGACCTGCAGCATGCGATCGATCAGCTCGTCGGTTAGTGCGTCCAGGTCGGCATGCAGCACCGGCTTGGTGAAGCCGGCGGCGTTGACCAGGATATCGAGCCGTCCGTAGCGGTCCTGAAGCCGCGTGCGCAGCGCAATCAGCGATGGGGTATCGACCACATTGGCGACATAAGCGGCGTGATCGCCGCCCAGCTCGGCGATCAGCGCCTTGGCCGCGTCCGTATCGCGCTCGGTGTCGAGATGCGTGACCACCACCGTTGCGCCGGCGGCGACCAGCATGCGGCTGGTGGCCGCGCCGATGGCGCCGGCGCCGCCGACGACGAGCGCGACCTTGCCGGCAAGGGAGCGGGGATAGGATGGTCGCGGACGCGCCGAGACCGATGAGGAGGCGGCGGCCCCCGGCTGGATTGAATTCGACATGATTGCTCTCTCGCGTGTTGAGGGACGACTAGCGGATAGGAGGGGTCGGCAGCTTGGCTTCGCCGGCCTCCATGACGAAATCGTAGGTCAATCGGAACCACGGGCCGTCGATCCCGGGAACCGGGGCGGCACCGACACCTTGCTGGAAATCACCGATGAGGTGGCGCGTGACGCCGAAGACCACGTCGCTCTCGAGATGCTGGTCGTCATCGACGAAGACCTGGGTGATCAGCGTCTTGTAGCCGGGCTTGTAGCAGAGGAAATGCAGGTGCGCCGGCCGATAGGGATGGCGCAGCTGTGCGCGCAGGAGATCGCCGACCGGGCCATCGGTCGGCACCGGATACCCGGCCGGCTTGACCGAGCGGAACCAGATGCGCCCCTCCGCGTCGGTCCGGAACTTCCCGCGCAGGTTCATGTCGGCCTGGCCAGGGTCCTGGTTCTCGTAGAGCCCGACCGGCGAAGCCTGCCATATGTCAACCTCGACGTCAGGCAGCGGGTTACCGTCCGGGTCGGTGATGCGGCAATTGGCAAACAGGGCCGGTCCGGGCGTTTCGGACCGGACGATCGAGCCGCCGTTCTCGGTCGCCGGGGAATGCATGCGCCAGAACGGCCCGAGCAGGGCCGAGGCGGTCTCGGTGGCGCCGTTCTGACCGTTGTTCAGGAGGCAGACTAAAGTCGAAAAGCCGATTGCATCCGAGAACAGGACGCCTTCATTGTGCGCATCGTGCGTGGACTGGCCTATCCGGTTGAGAAAATCGACGCCGAGTTCGAACTCCTCCTCGGTTAGCTTCACCTCGCGAGCAAACGCGTGCATGTGCCGCACGAAGGCTGCGACGACCTCGCGCAGACGGGCGTCAGGGGTCCGCGACATGGCATTGAGCACGACATCCGTCACCGCAGCTTGATCCCCGATGATGTGAGAGCGACGTCCGACCTCGTATTCCTTGGCTCCTGTTCCTGCGCTCATCGTCTCCTCCGATGCATAGTTTGCTTGCGATATGCAATCGATTGCATTTCAATATGCGATCGATTGCATACTGTCAAGCGAGGCTAGTGGCGCGGTTGCAGCGGGATCGGAATATTCAGGACGCAACGGGCTCGGCGGCGGATGCTCGGATCAAGACGGCGCGCGCTCGGATGCTGGTGAACGAAACTGGTCAGCCGTTCGGGATCACCCGTGACGCCTGCCCATCCACCATTGGAACTGTTTTTTCAGCCCTTGCCGCTTTGGCTACGGTCCTCCCCGGCCCACGCCGATCTCAGCAGACCGAGGATTTCGTCGCGTATCAGCGGCCGCGGATTCCAATAGGCGGCCGACATCGCAATATCTGCTGCGCCGGCGAGATCCGCTTCGCGCATTCCAAGCTCACGCAAGGCCCGTGGCGCTCCGACGCCGTCCGCGAAGATTGCAAGTGCATGGCCGACGTCGCCGTCATCAAAGATTTCGCGCATCGGATCCAGAAGGGCACCTGTGGCGGTCGCGTTGAAGGCGATCGTATAGCGCAGCATTACCGCGTGGGTCTCGGCATGAGGCAGGCCGAAGGAGCCGCCGAGCACATGGCATAGCTTGTGGTGCAAGGCCATGCCGACTTGCCCGAGCACAGTGCCGCACAGCCATGCCCCATAGAGGGTCTCGCCACGCGCCGTGAGATCCCGAGGATTGCGGCAGACATCCGGCAACGCCCTCCGGAACGCTCGAAGCCCCTCTGTCGCGAGAAGCGTCGATATCGGATTGCGATCGCGCGCATAGAGCCCCTCGGCCGCATGCGCCATGGCGTTGAGCGCGCTTGCCACGGTCGTCGAAGCCGGCAGCGACCGGATAAGTTCGGCGTCGTAGAGGATGACCTTGGGCTGAACCCGGGCATCCGTCAACGTCGTCTTGACCCCGTCTTCGGTCTGACCGAGCACCGGAGTGGCTTCGCTGCCGGCATAGGTCGTCGGCAGCACGATTTGCGGCAGTCCGGTTCTCAGTGAAAGCGCCTTGGCAAGCCCAATGGTTGATCCACCGCCGATCGCGACCAGGCAATCCCCGTCCATTTGTCCAACTTGTAACATGGCCTCCTGGGTCACCGGCACGGGCGTGTGCATTTGCGCGAGCGGCACTACGCCTGCAGCGAGGTCGCCCACATCCGTCCTCAGGTCGTGCGCCATCGCGACCTGGCCGGGGGTCGAAATTATGATCGCGCGCCTGCAGCCGAGGCGCTCGACCTCGGCGCCGGTGTCATGGCGAACCCCTGGGGCAAACCGGACCCGGACTGCTGCCTGGGAGAATGCGAATTCAGGTAGAAACGATGACATCGGCCTGCTTTCTCCGGCTCAGAACGAGCGGATTTCCTGGATATAAGCTTCGAAAAAATCGGAGAAGGTGGCAACCCGGAGCGGTAGCTTTTCGTAAGGCGGATAGTAGAGCGTGAGCCATATCTGCGGAGTGGTCCAGTCCGCAAGAACCTCCACCAGCCTTCCAGCGGCGAGATCATCGTCAACGATGAACCGGGGCAAGAGCACGATCCCTTCGCCGTTGAGGGCAAGTCGGGCGAGCAGATCGCCACTGTTGGAGCTGAAGGCGCCGGTTGCCTTGTGGGTTCGCCGGCCGCCGCCTTTCGAGAGTTCCCACTGCTCATCGCGCGCATCCGACCCGTAGCTGAGGCAATCATGCTCCGCCAGATCGTCGGGCGACTGCGGGGTACCGCGGGAGGTCAGATATTTTGGGGCAGCAACCAGCACCCGCGGCACCTCCCTTATCTTGCGCCAGATGGTCGACTTGTCGACGGGCGGTCCGGAAATCCGGATCGCGAGATCGTAGTCCTCTTCGACGATGTCGACGAACCCGTCGGAAAGCGCCAGGGAGACGTGCGTCTGCGGATACAGGATCACGAATTGCGAGAGTACGGGGGGTAGCACTTTCAGCCCTAGTGAAAGCGGGGCGCTGATGCGGATGCCACCGGACGTTATCCCCTGAGCCTCGCGGGTTTCCTCGGCCGCACGGACGAGCCCCAGGGAAAGAGGCGCCACGCGCGCCGCGTAGACGGCTCCGGCGGATGTCAGGGACACCTGCCGCGTCGTGCGCACCAGCAATTGCACGCCGAGCTGCCGTTCAAGCCCGGCGATGGTGCGCGTCACCGAGGCTGGCGTCATGCCGAGCTGGCGCGCCGCGCCGGCAAAACTGCCTTGTTCGGCGACGGCCAGGAATACGCGCAGAGATTCGAGTTCACCCATTCGGAGATTATTACGATAGAGGCAACAATCAATGCAAGATTATGCCTATTCCGAGAGCGAAAGTGGGAGGCTATCTGTTGCTCAACGAAGACAACCAAGAGCGAGGACACCACCATGCCTACCCAGATCAAAGGACTGCATCACGTCACTTCGATGGCTGCCGATGCACAGGAAAACAATGACTTTTTCACCAAGACGCTGGGCCTGCGCCGGGTCAAGAAAACCGTCAATTTCGACGCGCCGGACGTCTATCACCTCTATTATGGCGACGAGGTCGGTTCCGCCGGCACTGTCATGACCTATTTCCCGTTCCCGCATATCGCCAAAGGCAATCGCGGCGCCGGTGAGGTCTCCGAAACCGTGTTTTCGGTGCCGAAGGAAACGCTTGGCTACTGGAAAGAGCGTTTTGCCGGCAAGGGCGTGCTCGGACTGCAAGAGGTCGAAGCTTTCGGGGAGAAGCGCCTGCGCTTCCTCGGCCCGGATGGCGACGGATTTGCCCTGACTGAAGTCGATGGCGACAAGCGTCAGCCCTTCGCCGGCGGAACGGTGCCGACCGCCGAGGGTGTCCACGGATTCCACGGAGTGACCATGCGGCTGCGTGACGGCGGTGCGACGGGCGAACTCCTGAAATATATGGGCTACGAGGAAGCCGATCGGCGGGGAGCGCTGACCCGTTACGCCATCAAGGGCGGCAATGGCGCCGACTTCGTCGACATCGAGGTGTTGCCCGGCGCCCCGGCGGCACGCCAGGGTGCCGGCTCGGTCCATCACGTCGCCTTCGCGGTCGAGGACAGAGCGGCCCAGGCCGAGGTGCGCAAGGCACTGATGGACACGGGCTATCACGTCACCCCGGTTATCGACCGCGACTATTTCTGGGCCATCTATTTCCGCACGCCCGGAGGTGTCCTGTTCGAGGTGGCGACGCATGAACCCGGATTCAATCGCGACGAGGACACCGCCCATCTCGGCGAGGCGCTGAAGTTGCCGCTTCAGCACGCCTCCCTGCGCGACCGGATCGAAGAGATCCTCCCACCCATCGTCGACTGACATCGGAAATCCCGCCCCCGGCTCCGGCCGGCGGCCTTCAGTGAAATAGGAGAACACCATGTCTCGTGACGCTTACCAACATTTCGCAAAGCAGCCCGAAATCGGAGCTCCGCTTGTCTTCGCGTTCCACGGCACCGGCGGCGACGAACAACAGTTCACCGGTCTGATAGGGCAGATATTGCCCGGAGCCGGCATCATCTCGCCGCGAGGCGACGTGTCCGAGCATGGCGCAAACCGCTTTTTCCGCCGCAAGGCGGAAGGTGTCTACGACATGGCGGACCTTGCGACCCGTACCAGGAAGATGACGGATTTCATCCGCGCCCACCGGGAAGCGAATGAAAGCGCAACGGTCTTCGGACTCGGCTATTCCAACGGCGCGAACATTCTCGCTTCGGTGATCCTCGATGCACCAGAGCTCTTCGACCGGGTGGTGCTGATGCACCCGTTGATCCCTTGGTCGCCGCGACCCAATCCGGGTCTTCGATCACTTGAGGTTCTGATCACCGCCGGCAGGCGCGATCCGATCTGCCCGCTGCCTTTGACCGAGGCGTTGGCCGGCTATCTCGAAGGCCAGGGCGCGAAGGTCGATTTAAAATTGCACGATGGCGGGCATGAGGTCAGGCAGCAGGAGATCGATGCCGTCGCCACCTTCCTGACCCGCGGCCCATAAGGCGCCTTGCAGCGACCGGTTTTCCGTTACCCAGCCGGTCGCTGCGACCGCATGTTTGACCGATCTTCGAGAACGAGAGTATCCACTTCGATCGCGGGCCAGAAGTTGAGGCGGGTCAGGTGAGAGGCTCGATGCCGCAAGACAGGTCTGGATTCCGCCCGCCGCCCGGAGACGACGCCGAATTTTCTCGTCCCGGCTATCGACGCTTCAGGTCACTGATCTTAAGCAATGCCATTCCCTCGATGCGCCGACGAGGCCGCTTCATGCAGATAAACCCGACAGACAGGATGCCGACATGAGCAGCCATCAGCCAAGCGGCATCCATCACGTCACCCTGATCACCCGCAATGTGCAGGCGAATGTCGATTTCTATGTCGGTTTCCTTGGGTTGCGGCTGGTCAAGCGCACAGGCGGTTATGAGGATGCCGAACAGCTCCATCTTTTCTATGGTGATGGGCTTGGATCTCCAGGTTCACTCGTCACCTTCCTTGTCTGGGAAGACGGCGCGCCGGGGCGCGTGGGCAATGGCCAGGTTTTTGAAATAGCCTTCGCGGTTCCTCCGGCCAGCCTTGGCGAATGGATGACGCGCGCCTTGAAATATGGCGTTGCGGTTGACGGGCCGATGCACGAATTCGGCGAAGCTGTCCTGAGACTGAAGGACCCGGATGGCATCATCGTGAAACTGGTCGCTTCCAATCTTTCTGCGACGCATCCATGGGGCAAAGCCGAGATCGCCCCGCGGCGGTTGCGGGCCGTGACGATCCTGTCGGAAGTTCCGGAAGAGACCGCCGCTTTCATCGAGAGGTTCGGCTATCGGCGTGGTCCCAGCCGGGGCAGTATCACGCGTCTTCTGTCCGATACCGATGCCGTCGACATCCGTGACGGCTCTGGCTATGTCCCTGGCATCCCCGGCACCGGTACGGCCGACCATGTTGCATTCCGTGCCTCGGACACCGCGGCCATTGATGCATTGCGGGAGCAACTGTCGCGGCTCAATTCGTCGCCCACCAATGTCCACGACCGGCGCTATTTCACGTCGCTCTATGTGCGCGAGCCCGCGGGCACTTTGCTGGAAGTGGCAACGGACGGGCCGGGCTTCACCGTCGACGAAGCGGCGGAGCAACTGGGGACAACCTTGATGCTGCCTCCGGCCGACAAGGACCGCGCCGATGATCTTCGGATCATGTTGCCGCAGTTCGCCTTGCCTGGAGAGGCGCGTTTGCCACGGCGCGACCTGCCGTTCGCGCATCGCTTTCATACACCCGAAAATCCGGACGGCAGCACGATCATCCTGCTGCATGGCAGCGGCGGGACGGAGGCGGATCTGATGCCGCTGGCGCATCGGGTGGCGCCGCGCGCGACATTGCTCGGCGTGCGCGGACGCAGCCACGAAGAGGGAAGCGCGCGCTGGTTCCGCCGGATGACGGCCACCACCTTCGATCAGGCCGACATCAAGGCCGAGGCCGAGGCCTTCGCGGCCTTCGTGGAAGGCGCCATCACGGGTTATGGACTCGAATCCGGACGCATAAGCTTTCTCGGATTTTCCAACGGCGGGAATTTCGCCGCCGCGATGATTGGTCTGCAACCGGGAGTCATCCGCCGGGCGATCCTTTTGCGATCAATGCCGGTGCTGGAGACCTTGCCCACGGCCGACCTGAGCAACGTTGGCGTTCTGATGGTCTCCGGCTCGCGCGATCCGTTTGGTGACGGCTCCCGACTGGCGAATTGGCTCGCAGCGTCCGGCGCGAAGCTGGAGGTGCACACTATCGATGCAGGGCATGAACTTGTCCCGCAGGATACGTTGGTCGCACAGGAGTGGTTTGGCAGGAACAACGGAGAAGATCATGGCCGACATCAAAATCAGCAAGGAACAAACCGGTGAGCGGCATGGACGCTATGTGGCCCGCATAGAGGGGATCGCCGCAGAGGCCGAGATCACCTTCACGAAGAGGGGCGCCGATCTGATCAGCGCCGATCACACGGGTGCGCCGGAAACGATGAGGGGAACTGGCGCTGCCGCGGCCTTGGTTTCCTTCATGGTGGAAGATGCACGCAGGAGCGGCTTCAGGATTCTGCCGATATGTCCCTATGTCCGCGCGCAATATCGCAAGCATCCCGAATGGGCCGACGTCATGACGCTGCCTCCGGGCGCGGAGCCCAATTCCGGGAAGCACGGTTGATCCATCCGGATTTGTAGCTCGCTCGCCGCTGGCGCGTCGAGGGAAGCACCGTCACGAGGCTGTCGAAGACGGTGCCGCCGCAACCTGGCGTGACGAGGCCTCGTGCCGCATGAGAAAACGCTCTATCGACCGGATGGTCGCGATCAACAGCAGATTGATCACCAGATAGAGCACCCCGGCGATGGCGAAAATCTCGAAGATCGCAAAGGTCTGGCTCATCAGCCGCTTGGCATAGCCGGTGATTTCCAGCACCGTGATCGTCGAGGCAAGGCTGGTGCCCTTGACGACGAGGATGAGTTCGTTGCCATAGGCCGGCAGCGCCTGGCGGATGGCGAGCGGGAACTCGATGCGCCGGAACCGCAAGATGCGCGACATGCCGCAGGCCTGGGCCGCCTCGACAAGCCCGACCGGAACCGACATCAATCCGCCGCGCAGGATCTCGGATGTGTAAGCGGCCGTGTTCAGCGCCAGGGCCAGGACGGCGCAGCGCGCGCCGTCGCTGATCACCCACCACGAAGCCGCGTTGTCCTTGATCAGGGGAAGCTGGCCGAGCCCGTAGTAGAACAGGAAAATCTGCACCAGCAGCGGCGTCCCGCGAAAGACGTTGCTGTAGTATTTGGCGAAGCCTGAAAGAAGCCGGTTCGAGGACAGGCGCATCAGCGCCAGGCCGAGACCCAGATTGAAGCCGATCAACACCGAAACGAACGTCAGCGCGGCCGTTACCCACAGGCCCTTGAGCAGAACGGGAACCGCAAGCTGGATGAGGTCCATCATGCTACTTTCTTGTCCGCAGCCTGAGCAGGCGTTCGATCCCGTCGAACCCGGCCTGACTTGCAAGCGTGATGAGGAGATAAACCACCGCCGCGATCAGATAGAAGATGAACGGATGGCGGGTGGAATTGGCGCCGATGAATGAAATGCGCATCAGTTCCTGAAGGCCGACCACCGATACCAGGGCCGTGTCCTTGATGGTGGTCTGCCAGACATTGTTGATGCCGGGAACCGCTATGCGCAGCATCTGAGGGGCGATGATACGACGGAAGATCCGGCCGCCCGGCAGCCCGAGCGCGCGAGCGGCCTCGATATGCCCATTCGGGATGGCGCCGAGCGCCCCGCGCACGACCTCGGTCGAATAGGCGCCGGAGATGGCGCCGATGGCGATGACCGCGATGACGAACGCATAGCCGCTCTCCGCGACGCCGGCATAGCCGAAAGCCGTCACGACCCTGGTCACGAATTCAACCGAACTGAAAAACAAGAGGTAGATGATGAGCAGCTCCGGCACGCCGCGCACCAGCGACGTATACGCATCGACCAGCAGCGAAAGCGGAAATATCCGGGCCCATTTGATCAGGCCGCAGACAATGCCGATCACCAGCCCGGCCGCCATGCTGACGAGACCGACGAGGATCGTTATCGAAGCGCCGCGCAAGATCGCGGGCACCCAACCCGCTTCCCAAACCTGCCAGAGACCGAATTCCATGTGAGTGCCTAGTCTGCGCGAATGATACGAAGCCCGGATGCATGCGCCCGGTTGCCCGGGCACATGCGATAGAAGTCCACGGCGTTATTGGCAGGGCCGGGAAATGTCCGTCTTGAACCATTTCTGGCTGGCCTTGCCGACCGAACCATCGGCGATCAGCTCGCAAAGCCCCTTGTCGATCTTGGCCTTGAGTTCGGTGTTGTCCTGCGCGATGCCGACGCCGATGCCCTCGCCAAGAGTCGGATCGAACGTGCTCTTGATCTCGACGCCGACCAGCTGAAAATTCTTGCCATCGGGCTTGTCCAGGAAGTCCTGCAAGGCGGATTGATCGGCGAAAGCGGTATCGATGCGGCCGCTCGCCAGGTCGATCTGCATCTGGTCGAGCGTATCGTAGGTTTTCAGGTCGGCGTTCGGCGCACGCTTCTCGAGGAAATGCGCGTGCGTCGTGCCGGCCTGCACGCCGACTTTCTTGCCGTCGAGCGATTTCAGCAGCGTGTCGACGTCGGTGATGGCGGCCAGATCAGAGCCCTTGGCCGCGACGAACATGTTGGCCAGTTCGGCGTAGCCGACGCTGAAATTGATCTCCTTCTTGCGATCGGCGGTGATCGACATGCCCGAGATGATGACGTCGAAGCGCTTGGCCTTCAGCGCCGGGATCAACCCGTCGAAGGCCTGCACGACGAAGTGGCACTTCACTTGTAGCTTGGTGCAGAGCAATGCGCCGACATCGGCGTCGAAACCGGTGACATTGCCATTGGCGTCGGACATGCTCCATGGCGGGTAGGCGCCTTCCGTTCCGATGGACAATTCGCCTTCGGCGGCCAATGCGCTGCCCATGCTTCCCGCGAGAAAGGCGAGCAGCGTCAAGACTTTCAGTTTCATGTCAGTTCCCCTTGTTGTTGATCTTCATTGCCGTTGTCCGGTGCGAACCGAACGCTTCGAGGGTGTGGTTCCTCACTGCGTGCGCGCCAGGAACTGACGCAAACGCTCCGAGCGCGGGCTGCCGAACAGCTCCGCGGGCGCACCCTCCTCCTCCACCTTTCCCTGGTGGAGAAACAGAATCTTGTGGGAGACCTCGCGCGCAAACTGCATCTCATGCGTCACGAGGATCATGGTGTTGCCTTCCTCCGCCAATTGGCGGATCACCCGCAGCACCTCGCCGACCAATTCGGGATCGAGCGCCGATGTCGGTTCGTCGAAAAGGATGACCTTGGGCCGCATCGCAAGCGTTCGGGCGATCGCCGCCCGCTGCTGCTGGCCGCCGGAAAGCTGGCCCGGATAGTGGGCGTGCTTGTCGGCGAGCCCGACCTTCTTCAACAGGGCGTGGGCGTGTTCGATGGCCTTCTCGCGGGGCTCTTTCAGCACATGCCGGGGCGCCTCGATGATGTTCTCCACCACCGTCATGTGCGGCCAGAGATTGAAGTTCTGGAACACCATCCCGACGCGGGCGCGGATGCGTTCGACCTGCGCCATGTCGGCCGGCCCGACACGGCCGTTCGACAGCGGCTTCATCTTGATGACCTCGCCGTCGATGGCGACCTTGCCGCCATCCGGTTGCTCCAGGAGGTTGATGCAACGCAGGAACGTGCTCTTGCCGGATCCGGACGAGCCGATCATGGAAATCACCTCCCCGGCATGCGCCGTGAGATTGACCCCCTTCAACACCAGAAGGGAGCCGAAGCTCTTGTGAAGCTCGTCGATCTGCACGGCTGGCGTCGTGGGCTTCGGTTCCTGGGCGGGAGCCTCGGCAACCATCGCGGCGCGAACGGTTGGCGACGTTTGTTCGCTCCCGATGGCCTCGTCCTGGCCGATCTCGACAGCCTGCAGGTCCGCCAGCGCACGATCGAAATAGCGCAGGCTGCTGGAAAGGCAGACCCGCTGCCAATCCGCATCGTCCGGAATGAAGGCCGAGCGCAGCGTTTCCCGGATCCGCTTGCCCAGCGGCGAATCGAGCTTGCCGAACAGATGCAGCCAGTTGTCGGCTTGCACCGCTTCCATCACGGCCGGGCCGTCGAGCGTGCCGCATTCGACGACAAGCGGCAGCACACGCGCGTTCGGCATGGCCTTGCGGACGGCATCGGAGACATAGCCGGTCGCGGTCGCCGCGATGCCGGTGCCCGTCTTGGCGCCCGGACCTGTCAGGACTGTCGCAAGCGCTGGCCCGAAGATGGATTTGCCCCAGGCAAGGCCGGGATGCTCGGAACTCGCCACCGAGAGCAGAGCCGGATAACCATAGGGCCCGGCGCCGGTATGCAGGTCGAAGACGATGACCTGGCGCGCCCCGCCGGCAAAAGTCTTCAGGATCTCGTGCAAGGTGCGGTTCGACCAGACGGGACCGCCGCCACCGTAATACAGCCCGTCGGCGAATTCATACTGGCCGGCCTCGACGATTGCCGCCAACCCGGCATGCCCGAGTTTCTTGCGCGCCACGGCGAGCTTCTCGTCGGCCGCTATGCGATCCGGCCCTTCCCATTCATGGTAGGCCAGCGCGTCGTGCAAGCCGGCATAGCCGTTGTTGACGGGAGCGCCCGACGACCAGTCGATCAAGTTGCGGTTGAGATCGACATTGTCTTCATTGACACGCCGCGACCACGCCGTGCCCCAGGGATTGATGAGGTGGATGGCAAGGATCGCCGTATCGTCGGGCAAACGCCGCAGGTTCTTCTGGCCGAGCCACGCGGTCTGGCAAGCCGAGCCGAACGGCCCCTCGACACCATGCGTTCCGGAGATGACCACGATCAGCTTCGGCGCATCGCGGCGGCCAAGCAGCGCCACATCGGTCGCCAGAGCCTCGCCATCCGGTCCGTTCAGCGGATGAATATGTTCAGACAGTTCCGCGCCCGCCCGCTTGGCCGCTTCGCGAAATCCCCGGCGCAAGCCGGCGAAATCCGAGGCATAGGGCGCCGGCTCTGCATGGCGTACCATTGGTCCCGCCGGGCGACTGGCAGCTGCGGTCAATCCGTTCATTCCCTGTCGTTCCGCCGTGGGGCTATTCATCGTTGAGATCGCTCGCGTTCTTAAGGGGCAATCGGCGCTCGTTGCCTTGGGGTAGCGGGCTGCGGGACCGGACGAACCAGGCATCGCAGGCAAGCACCTTGTCGGGGTTCATGATCGACTGATCGTCCAGTGCTCTTTTCACCCGCTCCATTGCGGCGAGTTTCGTCGGGTCGGCTGTCGCCAGCAGGGAATGGATGCGCTTCGACCCAACGCCATGCTCGGCGGAAAAGGAACCGCCAATCTCCCGAAGCTGTTGATACAGGACGTCCTCTACCGCCTTCGCGAGGTGAGGAGCCAGCGGACCCTGGCGGTTGAGCACGATATGCAGGTTCCCATCGGCCAAATGCCCGAAGACATAGGGCGCGAGACCCGGCTCGATCGCGGCAAGGCCGGGCATGATCCTTTCGAGATAGGCTGAAATCTCAGACAATGGCACGGATACGTCGAAGGAAGGCGCATTGGGATGAGCGCGGTAAAGCACGCCGCTGTCCTCGCGCAGCCGCCACAAATCGTCCTCCTGTCGCCGTGAGCCGGCAATGATGCCGGTCGCCTCGGGATGACGCTCCATCGCTTCCGAGTAAATCCGCTCGAAATCCTCGCGCAGCGCATCCTCGCGGGCCCCGCCAAGCGACAGCAGGAGAAACAGCGGCTGCTCGGGCGCAACCCCGGGTTCTGACCATCCATGCGCGGCGGCTGCCAGCCTGAAATATGAGTTCCACATCGCCTCAGCCGCGCGCAGATGCCCGGCATCCGATTCAAGCGCCAGCCGAATTGTCCGCAGGGCCGCCTCGACCGACGGCAGGCCGAAAAGCGCGGTGGCGGTGGCTCGCGGCGAAGGGTCGAGCTTGACGACCACGCGGGTGACGATGCCGAGCGTTCCCTCGGCACCGATGAAGAGATGCTTCAGGTCATAGCCGGCGGAATTCTTCACCACCCGGGTCAGATCGGAATAGATCGATCCGTCTGCCAGCACGGCCTCGAGACCAAGCACGCGATGGCGCATGACGCCGTTGCGAAAGGCCATCACCCCACCGGCATTGGTGGACACCATGCCGCCGATCGTGGCCGAGCCGCGCGCTGCAAGGTCTATGCCCGGTTCCAGCCGGTGTTCGAGCGCGGCCTGCTGCAGGGCTTCCAGAGTGACGCCGGCGCCGACCACCGCCACGCGCTCGATCGGATCGAGCCGATCGATGTGGCTCATGCGCGCCGTCGACAGGACGATCTCGCCCGGCCGCGAAATGCTGCCCCCGACCAGGCCGGTCCGCCCGCCTTGCGGCACGATGGGAACCTCGTTGCGGCGGCAAATGCGCACCACTGCCGCGACCTCCTCTGTCGACGAAGGCGTGACAACAATGCCGGCACCACAATCCGTGCCGTTCGACCCAAGGTCGATCGCCCTGGCATCGTCGCCGGTCCACACGTTCGAGGCGCCGACGACACCGCGGATGCTGTCGACAACAGGCAATGGCACCGCCTGGCCGATCCAGTTCAGTTGCCCTGGAGAAGCGACGCCGCTCATTGTCTCGCCAAACCCTGGAGCGCCGTGATCAGCCGGTCGTTGTCCGCCGGGGAGCCGATGGTGACGCGCAGAAAGCGTTCATAGCCGGCCTCACGCCACGCCTTGACGATAATCCCCTGCTCCAGGAGACCAGCGGCGAGGCTCGAACTGTCGCCCTTGCCCTCGAAGAACAGGAAGTTCGTTTGCGACGGCGCCACCAGGAAGCCAAGACCGGCGAGCGCGGCGGCGACACGGGCACGCTCGCCTCTGATGCGCCCCACCGACGCCTTCATCCAACCTTCGTCGGCAAGGGCGGCAATAGCGGCTGTCTGCGCCGCGGCGTTGACGTTGAACGGCGTCTTTGCGGCGGCAATCACTCTCGCCAGCTCAAGGCCGGAACAGACGGCATAACCCGCGCGCAGTCCGGCCAGGCCATAAGCCTTCGAGAAGGTCCGCAGCACGACATGGTCGATAGAACTGTCGCGCAGAACCTCGATACCGTCCGGCGCGCCGGGATCGGCAAACTCGAAATACGCCTCGTCGAGGACGAGAAGCGTGCCGGGCCGAACGGCGCCGATCAGCCGTCGCAAGCTGGAGCGATCGAGACCGGGGCCGACCGGGTTCCAGGGCGAGGATATGAAGACCACTCGCGGCCCGGCGGCGATTGCTGTTTCGAGCCCGGCAACGTCGAAGCCCATCTCCAGCGTCATGGCGATCTTGACGACGTCAGCACCCGCCGCCAGCGGCTCTATCTCATGCAAGCCGAAGCTCGGCACCGTCGTCACCACCGAAGCGCCCGGCACCAGGACGGCACGCGAGATGGCGGCGATCATCTCCTCGGAGCCATTGCCGACGACGATCAGGTTGGGGTCGACCGTCAGTCTATCGCCAAGTGCCGTCCGCAAGGCCGTGCAGGCCGGATCGGCATAACGCCATGGCTCAAAGGACGAGGAGGCCAGCGCGGCGGTGACGGCGGGAGAACAACCGTCGGGGTTTTCGTTGCTGGCAAGACGGGCGATGTCGTGGCGCCCGCTCAGCGCCCGCGCCATCGCGATGTTCATGCCGGCATTGTAGGGCGGCAATGCCGCGACATGCGGATTGAGTGGGAAGCTTGAGGCTGGTTTGACCGACTGTTCCAAATCCCGACTTCCGTTTCCCCCGGCCACGCGCGGCACGACGATCTTGTCAAATATCCAGGACGACTGATCCGCGCGGCGTCGAGCAGCACAGCAGCACGTCGCCTGCCCTGAGCTCGTCCAGCGGTTCTTCGAAATAGGCGACCTCGCCCGAAACCAGCCGCGACTTGCAGGTGCCGCAGATGCCGGCCCGGCAGCTGAATTCCGGTGTCAGGCCCTGATGCTCGGCGAAGTCGAGCAGCGATGCCGCCGAGCCGTCCCAGACCGCCTTGAGGCCCGATTTTCGGAATTCCACGGTTGTCGCCTCGCCGGTCGCCTCGATCCTTGCCGATTGCAAGGGGACCGGGGGAGCTCGCACCGCATCCGGTTCGAGCACCGTCGCCGGGCCGAAAAATTCGTAGGCGATGCGATGCTTCGGCACGCCAAGGCCGCGCAACAGGGCGTAGATCGCCTGCATGAACGGCGGTGGCCCGCAAAGATAGAAATCATAGTCGTCGATCGGCAACAGGCGCTGCAGCACGTCTCGCGAAATCATGCCCTCGCTGTGGAAGCGCCGCTCGGCCCTGTCGCGCTCGGACGGCGATCGGTAGCAGTAATGGGCGATCAGCCCGGGCCGGGTGGCGACAAGGCCCGTCACCTCGTCGCGCAGCGCATGCACGTCGCCGTTCTCGCAGGCGTGAATGAAGGTGGCATGGCGGTCCGGCGTCGAGGTCAGCGCATGCAGCATCGACACCATCGGCGTCAGCCCGACGCCGCCGCTGAGCAGCACGACCGGGCGGGTGCTGGTCCTGTCGAGCACGAAATCGCCGCGCGGCCCTTCAGCCTGAAGCACATCGCCGACATCGATCCGGTCATGCAGGAAGCACGAGCCTGTCCCGTCGCGAAGCCCCGGCGCGGGTGCGACCTCGCGCTTGACACTGATCCGGTAGCGGCCCTCGCTGGCCGGCGAACAGGAGACGCTGTAGTTGCGCAGCACGTATCCCCTTTCGCCAGCGGCATTCCCGGGCAACGGAATGCGGAACACCAGGAACTGGCCCGGCTCGAAAGCGCGCCAGTCGCGTGGATTGACCGGTTCGAAATGAAACGACGTGATGACAGCACTTTCCTTCACCTTCGCGACCACCTTCAGGTCGCGAAACCCGCTGCTTGCGATAGTGTCGCGGGCGGTGAATGCGTTCATTCGGCGGCCGCCAATTCCTGGCTCTCGCTGGCGATCAGCTTGGCCAGATTGCGGCGGAAGCGCAGCGGCCCGACATCGATCTTCAGATCGAGATTGGGCGTATGCTTGTCGGCCATGCCCTTGTGCACGGCATTGAGCACGACGCGGTCCTCGTCGAAGGCGCCACGCACCGACGTGGCGAACTGGCGCGAAACCTCCAGATCGTCGGGCGCGAAATTGCGCATCTGGAACCAGTAGTATTTCGTCTGGTTCTCATCGACCGGCGTCATGAAGTTGTAGCTGTCCATGAGGAACACGTCCTCGTGCAGCGGCTTGCCCTCGCCGCCGGTGCGGGCCGGCACGAAGATCGCCTTGATGATCGCGTTGGAGGGGTAACGCACCTCATAGTGCTGCTTGCGGTCGCAATTGCCGGCGAATTTGAGGAAGGGCGCATAGAAAGGCGCCGGCTCCGCATCGACGACCCAGCGCCACACGGTCACACCGTCAGTGCCGACCGTGGTTTCGAGCGGCGCATCCTCCATGGCCTGGACGCCGCCGAAGGAGGATTGGTGGACCCACGACACATGTGAGGGATCGAGCAGGTTATCGGTCATGTAGAGATAATTGCAATCCAGCGACATCGACTCGCCGCGGTTGACGCCCCATGCCGGATCGCCCCAATGGTCGACCTCGAAAATCAAGGCGGGATCAGCCTTTGACGCCTCGCCCATCCATATCCAGAGCAGCCCGTAGCGTTCGGCGATCGGATAGGAGCGGACGCACGCGACATGCGGTATCTTTTCCGCGCCCGGCACCCGCGTGCAGGTTCCCGTGCTGTCGAAGGTCAGGCCGTGATAGCCGCATTCGACCGCGTCGCCCTTGATGCGGCCCATGGACAAAGGCAGCTTGCGATGCGGACAGGCGTCTTCGAGCGCCGCCACAGCGCCATCGGTCCGTCGGTAGAGGACAATGTCCTCGCCAAGGATTCGGACGGGCACCAGCCGGTCGGCGACCTCATGATCCCATGCGGCAACGTACCAGCAGTTTCGAAGAAACATGGCGTCCTCCCCAGCTTGTGAACACGAAAACGGATATCGTGCGAGCTTGGGACGACATAGGGCTTGCATCTGCGTTCTATTTTAGAAAAACTAAATCAAGCTGCCCCCAGGATCGATGCCCAGGTGAACAAGACGCCCCCATTGCGTGCGATACAGGCCTTCGAGGCTTTCGGCAGGTGCGGCAGCGTGACCGCCGCGGCAAACGAGCTTGGAGTCTCCGTCGGCGCGGTCAGCCAACAGATACGCAAGGCCGAAGATGCCCTGGAGGCGAGGCTGTTGGAACGGCGCGGCAGGAGCGTGGCCCTCACGGCGTTGGGCCGTGTCTATCACGCGGCCGTTTCACTCGGGTTCGATCAAATTCGCGAGGCTCAGGATGTCATCGAACGGGCCCGCTCCGCGGACACTTTGACCATCTCCTGCCTGCCATCGCTGGCCAGCAAATGGATCGGCCCGCAACTGCTGGATTGGCAGGCCAGCCATGCCGGCGCGACGGTGCGCCTGGTTGGCGCCGAGACAGAGCCCCGATTGGACACAGAAGAGTTCGACTTCCGTATTTCCTACGGCGACAAATATCGTGATTTCAACCACTACACCGAACTGTTCACGGATTGGGTGGTGCCGGCATGCTCGCCAGCGCTACTCGCAAAGCATCCTGTGCGCAGACCCGCCGACATTCTCGATCTGCCGCTTCTCAGCATAGAGTGGGCCCGCGACCACCGCTCGCCGCCAGGTTGGGCGGAATGGGCCGCAAGCATCGGGGCGTCGTACAGAAAGGCTTCAGGTGAAGTCGCCTTCTCATTGTCGAGCGCCGCGATCGATGCCGCGACAAACGGAAGGGGCATCGTGCTGGCGCAACTTTCGATGGCCGCCGAAGACATCGCGTCCGGCCGGCTCGTCATACCTTTCAATCAACGTCTAAAGTTGTCCCAGGCCTATTTCCTCGCCTGGGACCGCGGGGCCCTGCAAAAGCCCTTCGGTCCGGAACTGCGCGCATGGATCGTTTCGATTTCCAAGCGGATGGGCGCAGCGTTAACGGTCTAACTGATGTCCTCATGTCCCGCTCTCGTTCGCCGCCCAGTTGCGGATGCGAATACGTGCATCGAGAGGTCGCGCTGGAGTTCTTAAGCTGAACACGCTATATGACCATCTATATGGTCAGGAGAATGGCATGGATGAGATCAATCTGGCAGACGCCAAGGCCCATCTGAGCGAGTTGATCGACCGGGTCGAGGCAGGCGATTCAATCGACATCACTCGGCGCGGCAAGCCGGTTGCACGGCTCACCGCCGTGGCCAAGCCTCGCAAACCGATCGACGCCGCCGTGCTCCGGTCTCTGACGGCGACCATGCAGCCGCAGACTGAAAGCGCTGCTGATCTGGTGCGAGCGATGCGGGACGGCGACCGCTACTGATGCTTTATCTCGACACGTCGCTGATCGTCGCGGCGCTCTCCAATGAAGCGATGACGCCGCGCGTTCAGGCCTGGCTGGCGGAGCAGGATGCGGCGCAGCTTCTGATCAGCGACTGGACCATCACCGAGATGTCTTCGGCCATGGCGATCAAGCTGCGGACCCGCCAGATCAGCCTGGAACAGCGCGCCGGGGCGCTCGCCATGTTCAACAAGCTGGTCGCCGAGAACTTCACCGTGCTCGGCGTGACGGGCAGGCAATTCCGGACCGCGGCGAAGTTTGCCGATCAGCACCTGCTTGGGCTGCGAGCCGGCGATGTGCTGCATCTCGCCATTGCATCGGAGCATGGCGCCACGGTGCACACGCTCGACCAGCGGCTCGGCGAGGCCGGTCCAGCGCTCGGTGTGCCGACGCGGTTGCTGACATGAAGCAGGCCCTCCCGCTGCTTTTACCCCTCACTCCCACTCGATTGTCTTGACGCGGTTATGCCCTTTCCGCGTCTTTTTGGGTGTGGGCCTAGCACTAACAGCGCAAATTAATTCGCCGGAACAGAAGCAAAACAACTGGAAACAGGCCGAGTGCCCGGGCCCAATTGAGCAGCGCTGCTGATTGCGCGCGGCGCAGATATCGCTTGCCCCCGAAAAGCGGTGGACGGGCGATCGGATTGCCGCCGGATTAGCGACGAGCAGAAGCGGGCGATCGTGCAGGAAACGGAGAAGCCCGGCGTCGCCGTGGCACAGGTTTGCGCCGTTGCGCCCGAGGTCGAACGCGGAGCCGTTGCCAACTGACAGCCAATTGTCAGCTTCGTCATGGGATAATGCGTCCCAAGCGATCCAGAATGGATTCGCTAGTGCATGAGCCAAGCTGGATTGAAACGCGGATGAAAAAGATTGCCCTGTCGCTCTTCGTGATCGCTGCCTCCGGCGCCTATGTCTGGGAACAACCCGGCAAGGCCCAGACGGACGATATGCTTGGTTCGGCGCTTCCTGCCGACGCTGCGGAGCGTGATGCCGGGCAGCCAGCCATCCCCGCAACACCTGCGGACACCGCCCCTAACCCAGCGCCGGCCTTGCTCGAGCCTCGCCGGCAGAGCGTGCGGCTGGAGCCCCGGGTCGACGTGCCGTCGTCGGCGGTCGGCAAGGAAATGACGGCGGCTATTCCGATGCCCGCACCAGAGCCGGAGCAAGCCGCGGTCAGGCTATCGCAGGCGTCGCGGGTGCCGGCCTCCCAGCCCACGGCCCCGGCACCGGCGCCAGCCGTGGCCAAACCTCAGCCGAGCGTCGCTGCTGAAACGCAGGAGACTTCGTCATTCGCCGTAACTCCCGCCGTGTACATCCCTATCCCACAATCGCGGCCGGACTATCCCCAAGCACCGGCTCGCGTCATCCGCGCAGGAATGAAGGCGATCGCGACAAGTCCGGCCACGCACGGTTTCAGGGACGGAACATATGCCGGTCCCGTTACGGACGCCTATTACGGCCCCATGCAGATCCAGGTTTCCATACAGGGCGGCCGTCTGACCGCGCTGAAAGTGCTGAAATATCCCTCGGACCGGAGCACCTCCGTCCGCATCAACAGAGAGGCGCTGCCCATGTTGCGCGACGAGGCGATCAGCGCGCAAAGCGCCAATGTGGACATCATCTCAGGCGCAACGTTGAGCAGCAGGGCCTTTATCCAATCGCTCCACGGCGCGCTGAGGAAGGCTTCTTCCTAATTCGATGCGCGAAACCCGCGTTCTGATGGGAATGCCCATTACGGTCGACATCGGTGGCGCATCTGGCACGCTGATCGAGGACGTCTTCGGCTATTTCGACCGGATCGACCGGCGCTTCAGCACGTACAAGACCGACAGCGAGATTTCCGCCATCAATCGCGGCGACGTTCCGGTCAAGGATTGGAGCCGCGAGATGATGGAAGTGCTGGCACTTGGCGAGCGGACGAAGAACGAGACGGGCGGTTACTTCGACATGCGCAGGCCGGACGGCTCGCTCGATCCTTCGGGGATCGTCAAAGGGTGGGCCATCCGCAACGCCGCGGGCCTCGTTCGCCAAGCGGGCGTCGAGGACTTCTTCATCGAAGCCGGCGGCGACGTCCAGTCGAGCGGTAAGAACGGCTCCGGAACCGACTGGAGCGTCGGCATCCGCAATCCCTTCAAAATGGATGAAATCGTCAAGGTCATCTACCCGCGTGGTCTCGGCGTCGCGACCTCCGGCACCTATGCGCGCGGACAACATATCTACAACCCGCATGGGTTCGATGACCCGATCACCGGGATCGTCAGCCTGACGGTTGTCGGACCCGATGTGCTCGACGCCGATCGCTTCGCCACCGCCGCCTTCGCAATGGGCCGGGATGGCATCCACTTCATCGAGCAGGTTTCCGGCCTCGAGGGCTATGTCATCGACATCGACGGTCGGGCAACGCTGACAACCGGTTTCGGAGATCTATGCGAACCATGATCAAGGCCCTCGACCGATTCCTCGACCACCTGACCATGTACAGGCTGGTGCTCTATTATCTGACGGCCCTGCTGGTCACGGCCTTCGCCTTCACCTTCGCCAAGCTCGTGCCCTACGATCCACTCGCGCTCGCCTTCACCTCCGCGCTGACGCTCGCGGTCTGCTGGATCACCAACAAAGCCTTCGAACTGGTCTTCGAGGTTCCGGCAAACAAAGAGTCCGTCTACATCACCGCGCTCATCCTTGCCCTCATCCTCGATCCGGTGACCGCAACGGACCTCAAGGGCATTGGCGCCGTGGCATTCGCCTCCGTCTGGGCGATTTCATCCAAGTTCATCTTCGCTGTCGGCCGGAAGCATCTTTTCAATCCGGCAGCGCTCGGCGTGGCGCTGTCGGCGCTGCTTCTGGACAAGCCCGCCACCTGGTGGGTCGGCGGCAATTCGTGGCTGCTTCCCTTCGTGCTGGTCGGCGGCATTCTCATTGTCCGAAAGCTGCGGCGCCTGGATCTCGTCGCGGCATTCATGATCGTGGCGCTGATCACTATCCTGGCCACGACAGATCCGTCGCTCTATGGCGAGGCGCTCAAGGAGACGCTGACCTCGTCGCCGCTGCTGTTCTTCGCCTTCGTGATGCTGACCGAGCCGTTGACGGCGCCTACCACGCGTTGGCCACGCATCGCCTTCGCGGCGGTCGTCGGTTTCCTGTTCGCTCCCAACGTGCATATCGGCTCGTTCTATTTCACGCCGGAGCTGGCGTTGCTTGCTGGCAATGTGTTTGCTTACGCGACTGGGCCGAAGGGCCGCTTCGTGCTGACATTGGAGCGCATAGAGCGCTCCGCCATCGACAGTTACGACTTCATCTTCAGTTCGCCGCGAAAGCTGGCCTTCGAGGCGGGCCAATATCTCGAGTGGACGCTCGGCATGAACCGCTCCGACAATCGCGGCAACCGCCGCTATTTCACCATCGCCTCGGCGCCGACCGAGGAGACCGTCCGTCTGGGCGTGAAATTCTACCCGCAATCGAGCGCCTTCAAGCGCGAACTGATCGCCATGAAACCCGGCGGCAGAATCCATGCCGCGCAGTTGGCAGGCAACTTCACCCTTCCGGCGAACCATGGAACAAAGATCGCCTTCCTGGCCGGTGGGATCGGCATCACCCCATTCCGCTCCATGTTGCAACATCTGCTCGACCGCGACGAGAGACGCCCGATCGTCGTTCTCTATGGAACCGAGGGACAGCAGGATATCGCCTATCGCGATGTGCTCGGCACTGCCAGACGAAAACTCGGCATCAGGACAATCCATGCCGTCGCGCGGGGCGCCGAGCGCGGCCAGTATCCAGGCTACATCGACGAGCGCCTGATACGCCTGGCGGTCCCCGACTATCTCGAGCGGACGTTTTACATTTCCGGCCCACAGGCCATGGTCAAGGCGCTTCGCCAGAAGCTTCGCGCCATGGGCGTGCGCCGTTCAAGGATAAAGGTCGACTACTTCCCCGGCTTTGCCTGACGAGCAGTCACCCGTGCCTTGGGAACGAAATGGTCACGACCAGGCCCGGGTCGGCATTTGCCATGGCAAGACTTCCGCCGTAGGCTTCCACGATGTCCGAAACGATAGCGAGGCCAAGGCCGCTGCTGCCGCCCTTGCTGTCCAACTGAACCCCGCGGGACAGGACGGACTGCCGGTCCGCGTCCGGGATGCCCGGCCCGTCATCGGCAACGGCGATAACCACGGCCGCGGCTCTCACGGATGCCGCGATGCGTACCGATGATCGTGCGAAGCGCGTGGCATTCTCAACGAGGTTGCCGAGTATCTCCGACAGATCTCCTTCATCGATCGGCGCGACAAGATCATCGGCGACATCGATCTCGAAGGAGAGACGCTTGCCGCCAGGCGTCCGCTTTACCACGCCGACCACGCCGGCCGCGGTCTCGAGGACGCGGCAAGTGGCCTTGCCGAAAATGCCGGGCGCAAGGCGGGCGCGTGCCAATTCCCGCTCGACGTGGCGCCGGATCGCGCTGGCGCTTCTTTCAATATCGTCGGCTAGCTCAGTCTCGCCCTTCTTCCGCAGCGCGCGGATGTCGGCTGAGAGGACCTGCAATGGCGTCTTGAGCCCATGCGCCAGATCTGTCGCGCGTGAGCGGGCGCGTACGAGCGCCTTGTCCTGGGCCTCAAGCAAGCGGTTTATCTCATCGGCGAGCGGTTGCACCTCCCGAGGTGCCGCTACTTCGAGCCGCGTCGCGCGCTGGGCGACAACGTTTCGGACCGCGACCCGCAGGCTTTCCAGGGGGGCGAGACCCACAGTGATCTGGATGAAGAATGCGGCCATTAGGGCCAGGGCAAGAACGATCAGGGCCGGCGCGAGATCGCGAACATATTCGCTCACCGCTACTTCCACGCTGCGGTGGTTCTCGGCGACGATGGCACGAAACGATCGGCCACCGGGATCGATGACCGTGCGCGCGACCGCGATTGCGAGCTCTCCCTCCGGCCCTTTGAACTCCTTGATTTCCTTGAGCTCGCCACCGATTTGGTGGGCATGCAGTGCAAGGGTCGCATCCCATAGTGAACGCGAGCGGACAAGATAGCCGGATGCGATGTCCTCCACCTGCCAGTAGTGGCCGGACAGGGGAATGGAAAAACGGGGGTCGGTCAGCGGCGTCTGGACGGAGAGGTGGCCGTCGGCACCGTAAGCGGTGGCGCCGATCAGTTCGTTGAGGTCGACGGTTAGCTCACTGACGATACGCCGTTCGACATTCAGTTCGAACAGATAGCGCAACCCAACGCCCGCGATGGCAAGGGCGATGAGAATTGAAACCGTGGCCGCCAGCCAGAGCCTGAACCGGATCGAGTTTCCCATCAGCTGCCATCATCGGCTATGAGATAGCCGAAGCCGCGCCTTGTCTTGATGATGTCGCTGCCGAGCTTCCTGCGCAGGCGGGCAACGATGACCTCGATCGCATTGGGGTCTCGATCGTTGCCGGAATCGTACAGATGCTCCGCCAGTTCGGTCGGTGCCACGACGCGCCCGCCATGATGCATCAGGTACGCCAGAAGCCTGTACTCGAGAGGCGAGAGTGAAACAGGGGCGCCTTGGACTGAGACACGCATTTGAAGAGTGTCGAGAAGCAAGGGTCCGGATCTGAGCACCGGCGCTGCCTGGCCTGTCGAACGGCGCAGAATCGCCCGCAATCGCGCCAGCAGTTCCTCCATTTCGAAAGGTTTGGGCAGGTAGTCGTCGGCGCCCGCATTGATGCCTTCGACGCGTTCCGTCCACATGCCTCTCGCCGTCAGGATGAGGACTGGAAACCGGCGACCGTTGGCTCGCCATCGTTTGAGGACGGTGAGGCCGTCGAGCTTGGGCAAGCCGAGATCCAATATGGCCGCGTCGTAATTCTCGACGTCGCCCGCAAACCAGGCATCGTCGCCGTCCCGCACCACATCGACGGCCATTCCGGACGCCTTCAGCGCTGCAGCGACGTCCGCCGCGATCCGGGGTTCGTCCTCGGCCAGGAGGATCCTCAATGGTCGCTCCCCCCGCCTCTCACGATCACGCCGGCTCCGGCGTCAACGTCCACAATCTTGCGGCGACCGTCCGCGCCGACAACCTGCAATCGATAGATCCATTTGCTCCCAAGGCGGACAAGGTCGACGGCAACGACATCGCCGGGCGCCTTGGCGCGCACGATATCCAGTATCCTGGCAAAGCCCTTGATTTGGCCATGCTCGTAGAGGTCCCTTGCCCGGTCGTGATCGCCGTCGTCATCCTCGCCGGCTCGCGCTGCGAGCGGCTGGACGGCGGCGAGCCCAATAAGGCCAGCCACGACAAGTCGTTTGAGAATGGTTGTCATCGACCAGGCATCTCGCACACAAAGGCTGTCAATCCGCTGTCAGCCAGCCATCGTCCAGCAGGCAGCAAAGATAGTACCAGCAAGCTCGGCTCGAATATTGCGGATGCTGTGATTGCCGACAACCCGGCAATCACCGGTCAATCGAGGCCGGTCCGCGATCAGTAAGCAGATCGTGGAGCCTTACGCGCCCTGCTCCTAGTCTGACTTGCCCGGCAGTATCGAACCCAGAACCTGCCTGACGGTCCCGCGAATAACACCGGTTTCACTGGGATCGCCCTTTGCAAGCGACGATGTCAGGTTTTTGATCTGGTCGAAGGTGAAATGCGGGGGAAGTGGCGGGACCTCGGGATCGGTTTTGACCTCGAGGACAACGGGATAATCGGACGCAAATGCTTCGTCCCAGGCCGGTCCGAGGTCTTCTGCGCGATCAACAAACAAGCCTTTAAGACCTATCAATTCGGCAAACCGATGATAGGGCACGTCCGGGATACGCTGCGACGCCTCGAACTTCGGGTCGCCTTCCATGACCCGCTGCTCCCAAGTAACTTGATTGAGATCCTGATTGTTGAAGACGCAGATGATGAACCGGCCATTCGGCCAGGACGACTTCCAGTATTTGGCGACGGTGATCAGTTCCGCCATGTTGTTCATCTGCATGGCTCCATCGCCAACAAGCCCCACCACCGGCCGGTCCGGGTGCGCGAATTTCGCGGCGATCGCGTAAGGGACAGCGGCGCCCATCGAGGCAAGGCCGCCGGAGAGCGATGCCATCATCCCCGGCCTGATCCTGACGTCACGCGCGTACCAATTCGCGCAGGATCCGGAATCGCTCGTCAGAATGACGTTATCCGGCAATCTCGGCGAAAGCTCCCATGCCACAAGTTGCGGATTGACTGGGTCGGCTTTTGTCTTGGCCCGCTCCTCCAGAAGTTTCCACCAGTCGGCTACGCTCTTCTCGATCTGTTTGCGCCACTTGTTTTTCTTCTGCTTCAACAATGGCAGCAAAGCCTTGAGCGTCTCAGTTGCATCGCCGACAAGATTGACGTCCATCGGATAGCGCAAGGACATCATGCCGGGCTTGAGATCGATCTGAACGCCTTTGGCCTGACCTTCTTTTGGCAGGAACTCCGAATAGGGAAAGCCGGATCCGACCATCAGCAACGTGTCGCAGTCCCGCATCAGATCCCAGGAGGGTTCCGTTCCGAGCAACCCGATCGAGCCCGTTACCCAAGGGAGAAAATCCGGTAAAGCCGCCTTGCCGAGAAGCGCCTTTGCGGCACCCGCGCCAAGGCGATCGGCGATGTCGATCACCTCTTGCGTCGCGGCAAGGGCACCAGCCCCGACGAGGATTGCGACGCGCTCGCCTTCGTTGAGGATATCGGCGGCCGCTTTCAAATCATCCGCGTGCGGAACAACCAACGGCTTGCGATAGCCGACGCCGGAATGAACCGTGCCGTGAGCGCGGGACGGTTCCTCATAAGGCATCTCCTGCAAGTCGTTCGGCAGGACGAGCGCCGTCACGGTTCGGTTTGCCAACGCAATGCGAACGGCCCGGTCAACGAGGTGACGAACCTGTGCGGGAACAGCGGCCTGGTGGACGAAATCTCCCGCCACATCCTTGAAGAGGGAGGCAAGATCGACTTCTTGCTGGTAGTGGCCGCCGATCGCGCTGCGGGCCTGCTGGCCGACGATGGCCAGGACAGGCTGGTGGTCAAGGCGTGCATCATAAAGACCTGTCACGAGGTGCGTCGCGCCGGGACCGGAAGTCGCTATGCAGACGCCAAGTCCGCCAGAAAACTTGGCATAGGCCGACGCCATGAACGCGGCCATTTCCTCATGTCGTGCCTGGACGAATTCAATCTTGCCATCCGCACGGTTGAGGGCCCCGAAGACGCCGTTGATGCCGTCACCCGGGTATCCGAACATCCGCCGTACGCCCCAGGCGTGGAGGCGCGAAATCAGGAAATCGCCAACGGTTTTAGACATGAGAGGAGCCTTTCGATCACGGCTGGAAAGGGAATTAACCAGCGTGGCGACGTCCTGTTCCCAGCCTCGCCACAGATCGATGGGCCTGGCAGCCTTAGCCGGTACCGACCAAAAACCCGTTCTCTCGGTTTCTTACCCGCCCGTGAGTTTCTGTTTGATCTTGTCAAACATGCTGGCATCGTGGGACGCACCCATAAAACGGTTCTCGATCGCCGCCCACTCAGACATCCGAACGACGTCCTCGAATGTCTTGAGGTCGACGCTCTCCTCGGGTTCCAATGGCCTGCCTCGCCGGAGATCGCCGAGGGCCAGCTGCATGGCTTTCACAGCTCTGAACAACACAGTCGTTCGCAGCTGCCATGGCAAAGCCCCCGATCTGATAGGCAGGGAAACCGGCTAGATCGATGAGCCTGGCTGTCAGCGCATCCGCCGCCGAAGGCAAAACCAGCGGGCTATGGTGTTGAAGCACCGTTCTCCAGCTATTGGTCCGAGCCATCGGTCTGCCAAGCCTCCTAATCGGCTAATGGTGTTCACCGCTCCCAGAAGAGCTTCCCTGTCCGCCGGGTTCAGCCCGCAGCGACACGCCGGGCGACCGCCTCGGGATCATCGCGTGCCAATTCAGACGGACCTTGTTGCAGAGCCTGGTCTCGACCGACTTCCTTGCCAATCTTGTAAGCGGCATAGACGATGCCGAGACCGATCAAAAACCTGACCATGGAAAATCTCCTTCGGCGGGAAACCCAATCGTTGACGGATGGTTCCGGGAGCGTGCGATGACATTGCGCGCGCATCGGGCAAAGGGGTTTGGCCGAAGCCCCGCGCCTATTCGCCCAATATGATCCCGGAAGCTATGATCTGAGCCGTGCGCCCTGTTAGCCTTCCGCGTTTCACGAGCGTGGGTTTGACATAGGGTTTTCTCGTCATCACAGATCCACTGGCGCCGGAGATACCGTTTACCTTGCCAAGGCGGCATTCCGGCTTAAACGGCCTTCGCGCGCCAGTGTTCCACAGAATCACATGGTTCTGCTGATGAACAAACGCGATATGCAACGGCTTGGGGTCTCGAACGGGGACGAGATCGATCCGCCATCGGCAGCCGAGGATGGGGTCGAGCGACGTGTCCGGGGCCTGAGGGTCACGCCTTGCGCGATCCCTCCCCGGATTGCGCAGGCTGCTACTCGGAGCTCAATCCTCTGATTCCCCTGTGGCATCGGGCGGAGAAAGGCGCATGTGCCCGCGGCCAAAATCGGTACCGGTGAGTTTGGTTTTGCGTGGCGGATAGTAGGCAGCGGTCTTCCTTGCCCGACGCCCTCGACCTTCGTGCGTCGAGCCGGGAGGCAAAAGTCGGCCGGATCACAGCAGTAACCGCCGAACGACGTCACACCAACTCGATTGCCGTTAGCGCGAAAAGTGCTGCCTGTAACTTATGAGTGGGAGTGGCTTGCAGCATTCCTTTTCCTTGTCGCGGCGGCCTTCCTCGCAGAGGCCGACCTCTCGGCCGCGGAACGAGATGCCTGGGCTTTGCCGCCCTTCTCTCCCCCCTTGTGAGCCGCAGGGTGGCCGGTGTGCTTTCCACGTCCCGATCCGCCCTCCTTCTTGCCGCCGCCGTCATCCTTGTTCACCGTTGCCCAAGCACGACGTTCGGCTTCCTTTTCCGATACCCCTCGATGCTCGTAGCTCTCGGCTATGTGATCAGCTTTGCGCTCCTGCTTGTCAGTGTATTTCGACTTGTCGCCACGTGGCATCGTGACCTCCTGTTTCTCTAACGGTTGCGAACGAACACATTCCGATTTGGTTCCAGATCGCCAAGACATCCGAGCGGGACGCCGCTGAGCGATCGAATATCGACCATGCCCCAAACCCTTGTCGGAACTCTCGACCTGCCGGATCAGCGAACCCGGCGTGGCCGATCGCTTCCAATCAGCTGCCTTGCAAATTCGCCCAACCAGAAATGCAGCCATGGCCGGCGAGCACCGCCGACTTCGCTGGCAAGCACCAGGCGGTCCAACCCGCCGAGCCCACAACGCGGCGGGGTCAATCGCTTCGTGACGTTTTTCGGCGGCGTGTGCGCCGCTTGGCGACGATTTTGAGCGGCACAGGCGGTGCCGAAGCCAGCGCGCCCAAGGCCGCCTGTACCATACCGGACGCGACGAAATCGGCGCTGATGTCCTTGGCCAGATTGTCGGCGCCCTCTTTGTCGGCCCCGTCGAATTTGAACCATAGCGCGATCCCGACCCTGAGGTCCGCTTTGGCCCGCTTCAGCCGGCGCACCAGAAAGCGGGCATGCTTGACGGAATCCTGGTTGAGGAAGCCGACCACCGCTGTATTGACGCTGCCCAGCTCAAGGCGACGAATTGTCGACGGCTCCAAGTCTACAAAGCTCGCCTTTGACACCGCGGCGCCCTGCACTTCCAAAACCTGCGCCAGCATCGCCGCCGCTGCGTCGTCGAGTGGACCGCGGCCGCCAGCACAAAGCACCGTCAATCCCGAGCCATCCGGCAATTCGGCATAGCCATTGTTCGCGGTCTCATTGTCCTCGAGCGACCCCGCATCCTCGCCGATACCCAGGGCTTCCTCCTCGTCCATCTCGTGTTGAGCGCTGTCTTCGAGGTTCGCGACCAGCGTCAGCGCGCTGGCTGCCACCTGCTGAATCTGCTGGTCGTCCATTACGCCACGGACGCGGTCCTTCTCACCGAGCAGCAAGGCGGGCAGGGCCACCTTGTCGTAGAATTCGACTAGATAATTCTCCTCTAGAGTTTCCTCGGCATGGTCTGTTGCCTCGTCGGGATCGCCTGCCAGCAGTCGTTGGTAGAGCCGCGCGTGGGCGTCCAGTACCGGCTCGTTGCCGAACAGCACATCGAGGAATTCGAACTGCGGTACATGCCGGCCAAGCACAACCAGACAGACCGTGAGCGGTGTCGACAGGACCAATCCCAGCGGACCCCATAGCCATGTCCAGAAGATCGCCGCAACGATGATGGCCAATGGCGAGAGCCCCGTGCGCGATCCATACAGCCAAGGCTCGATGACGTTCCCGGTGATCAACTCCATCGCCACGAACAGAGCTGCCGTCCACAACACAAGCGACCATCCTGGCGCCACCGCCAGCGCAAGGAAGAGGGGCAGCAGCGCGCCGATCACCGGCCCGATATAGGGAACGAAACGAAGGGCAAGCGCCAGCAATCCCCACAGGAGCGCGTTGGGGATGCCCAACGCCCATAGCCCGATCGCAATCGGGATCGCGTAGATCAGGTTGACGACCAATTGCATCAGCAAGTAGCGCCCTACCCGCGAGCCGGCGTCCTGCAGCGCCTGCGTCGTCCGATGAAGGTCGCCGTAGCCGACAAGGCGAATGAAACGGTCCCGTAGATCTTCCCGCTCCAGAAGCATGAAGATGACGACGATGACGATCAAGCCAGCTGACCCCAAAGGGCTGATCAGCGGACCGATGATGTTCTGGAGGATTTCGAGCGGCTTTTCCTTGGCAACGATTTCAACCGGCACCGGGTCGCGTTTCGGGGTTTGCGGGGAGGCTGGAAGCGAAGGCTCTTGCCTGTTGATCTCCTGGCCAACCCGCTCGACTACACTGCTCAATCTCGAGATCACGCCGCCGCCTACTCCCGTCTCTTTGAGGGAACGGACCTTGGTGAGGATGTTTGACTGGTAAAGCGAAATGTTCTGAGCGAGTTCGCTGACCTGCGACGCGACAATAAAGCTGAACAGCGCCAGAACCGCGAATGCCCCGAGCACGCTCAGAATGACCGCGGCAAGGCGCGGCATGCCTGCCCGTTTGAGCGCCGAGACCAGAGGAGCGAGTGCAAAGGTCAGGAGCAGCGCGATCGCGATCGGCAAGAATACTTCTCGTCCGAAATACAACGCTGCAACAGTGGTTACGACAGTGGCCACGGTCGGCAACGCCGTGCGCCTGCGCGCTAAGGAAAGGGGTCCTCCCAGTCCGGAACTGGGGGAGATGCCGTTACGATCGATCGCCAAGAAATTCCTCCGCCTGCCCGCCGCGATCATAAACGCTAAAGTGCCATATGTTTTCCATCAATTGTGGTTTCCCTGGCCGGAACGAGGACACATCGAGACCCATGTCTGTGGGCACGACGGCTGCGGCAAATGCACTCCCTATGGCTTTGCCCGACCGCAGCGAAAGCCCCCGTCAGTGCGCATCACAGGGCCGGCATCCTGAGCCCAACACTCAACCCCATCCAAATCGATGAGGCCTCAAAACCTGCACGCCGTACCTGCTCCGTGCCTGCATGTTCCACAGCAAGCGCTGCGGTCCCGATTGGACGCTAAGTACTTGCTGCCGGTCGCACGTTCCTCCGGCGGGCGTTATTGTGCCTTTTGTATCGCTGGTGGTCATGCGCAACTGCGGGTTCGTCGCATTCGTGGCGTGAACCGTCATTTCCCACATGCAAAAGCGAGCACCGACCCGGAACCTCACAGGGCGCATGGCGTTTGGCAGCGTAATGCAATCAAGGAGGACCGTGTCATGGACTGGAATCGTGTCGAAGGAAATTGGAAGCAGGTCAAAGGCAAGGTCAAAGAACAGTGGGGCAAGCTTACTGACGACGACCTCGACCGTATTGCCGGCAAACGTGATCAACTCGAAGGCAAGATCCAGGAGCGCTACGGCATCGAGAAGGATCGTGTGCGGCGCGATATTGACGATTGGTACAGACGGCAAGACTGGTAGATATCGCCTGGCACGCCGTGTGGGCTTCTTCTTACCGGCGGCCGGCATGGGAACGCGGCCTGCGGCGGCAGACGCAACTCGCGGCTGCATCCCGAGGCCGCGTTATGACGCGCTCACCTCCTCCGCGGGGCCGTTCCGCGGCTAGGCCGTTTTGATTGCTTTAGGCTCCACATTTGCGATCGCCAAAAAAATGGTTTCAAGCAAATCCTTGTCGTGGAAGGGTTTGCCGAGCAAGGGCACGTCCGCCGGTCGATCGGCGATCTGGCTAGCATCGGCATAGCCGGTTATAATAACCGCGGGCCAATCGGAGCGCAGAGTGCGTGCGAAGCGGATAACGTCCACGCCCGATACGAGTGGCATGGCAAAGTCGGTAACGATGACGTCGAAATCATTAGGAGCGCGCTCGATCAACGCCAACGCCTCGGGCCCCCCTGCAGCGCAGGTCACATCAAAACCATGCTGACGAAGAGACTCAGCTGTCAGCTGCCGCAACGCGTTGCTATCATCGATCAGAATGATCGATGGACGCCTCGCGTCGGCGTTTAGGCGCATATACCCGACGTCGGTCTCGGCAGTAGGATTGCCTGGCTCCGCGACCGAGCGTGGCAGCCAGAGTTGCATGCTCGTTCCACGATCAACGACGCTCTCTATGCGAAGCGCACCGCCGGATTGCCTCATAAAGCCATAGACCGTACTGAGGCCCAGACCGGTCCCTTTCCCGACCGGCTTTGTCGTGAAGAAAGGTTCAATGACCTTGGCGAGAATATCAGGAGCTATGCCAGAACCTGTGTCCTTGACCGTCACAACGACATAGTCACCCGCCGGAACATCTGCCGAAGACGTCCTAAGCGAACGGTTGTGCGCTTGCACGGTTATCGTACCACCAGAGGGCATGGCATCACGCGCATTGAAAACCAGATTCATCAAAGCTAGCTCGAGCTGTCCGGCATCGACATGCACCGGCCACACCGTTTCGTCGATTTGCCAGTCAAATCGGATTAACGCTCCCAAAACAGGTGCGACCAACCCGTTCATGCTGTCGCCCAGCACTGCCAGGCGCACCGCTTCCGGCTTTAGGGTCTGCCGTCGGGAGAAAGCCAGCATTCGCGTGACCAGGTCAGCTCCTTGTTTCGCGGAACGCCGCATCAAGTCGAGAACCTGCCGTGCTTGACCGTCCAATGTCGCGCGGCGTTCGAGCAACCCCAATCCACTGAGAATTGCAGCCAGCAGATTATTAAAGTCATGCGCCAGGCCACCCGTCAGTTTGCCGATCGCGTCGAGACGTTGTGATTGTAGCAGTTGATCCTCGAGGCCACGCTGATCGGTAACGTCGAGCAGCGTACCGAGGATTTCGGACTCGCGGCCGTCAGCGCCGTTCGACATGACGCCTTGATCAAGAAAGATGCGATATTCGCCGTTGGCGCACTTCCAGCGGAATTCGCACGTATACGAGCCGGCCGTTTTGGCCGCCAGAAGTGCCTGCTCGAGCCGTGCCAAGTCGTCGGGATGGACCCGCTTGAGCCCGAATCCTGGATCGGAAGTCAGATCCGCAGGCGAAAAGCCGGTCAAACGCTCGACACCTTTGGTGACAAAGCGCGTCGCAAAGGGCGGTTCGGCTGTCCGCGCGTGAAAGCAAACCGGCAGCGAACTCAATATGGCATCCTGCCGTTCCTCCGCGCTGCGGAGAGCCCGTTCCGCCTGAAGCTTTTCCTTCTGCGCCTGCAGCGCCTGCGCCAGCAGTCCCTGCTCAATCCCCGCCTTCCGCTGGATTTCGATCGTCTTTTCGTGAAGCTCGACAAAAACCGCGACCTTCGAACGCAGCATGGTCGGATCAAATGGCTTGAACACGTAATCCACCGCGCCGGCATCATAGCCGCGCAGCATATGGGCGTCCTCCTTGTTGATCGCGGTGAGGAAGATGATTGGCGTGTGTTTGGACTGTTCGCGCTGTCGGATAAGCGCGGCTGTTTCATATCCATCCAGCCCTGGCATGAGGACATCGAGCAGGATAACGGCGAAGTCTTCCCTCAGCAGAAAACGTAGGGCCTCTTCACCCGATTGGGCGCAGATGACGTCGCCGGTGGTCGCGAGCACTTCGCTGATCGCCAGCAGATTGCGCTCATCGTCATCCACGGCAAGGATACGTGCCCGTGCCGGTCCTTCCGGCAGCTGAACGACCCCAGGTTTCCTTGCTCTGCTTCTTTGCAATTTTTGCATCGAATAGCCGTCAGTTCGCTGCCACGAGCATTTTTTCCGGGATGTCACCGCGTGACCGGGAACGCCCAATCCAGACACGAAGCAGCGCCAGCAAGAGATCGAGATCGACTGGCTTGGCGATGTAGTCGGAAGCCCCCGCGTCCAGGCATTTTTGCCGATCACCCTTCATCGCTTTGGCCGTAACCGAAATCAGCGGAATGTGAGCTATCGAGGATGTGGTGCGGATTTGCCGCATCGTCTCGTAGCCGTCCATTTCCGGCATCATGATATCGATCAACGCTGCATCGACGTCAGGCGTCTGTTCCAGCAGCGCTATGCCGTCGCGGCCTCGTTCAGCGTGCAGAACTTGGATGCCATAGGTCTCCAGAACGCTGGTGAGGGAATAAATGTTGCGAATATCGTCGTCGACGATCAGAACCTTCGCACCGGTGAGATCGGACCTGGCGTCCTGTTCTGTTTCGATCGTGCTTTCTTCGCGGCCTTCTCCCGGAAGGGTGGCTGAAATATGCAGCGCCAACTGGGCGAAATTCTCGGCGCGCGGCGCATTCGCAAAAGCCGGATTCAGCGACAGGACCGGGTCAAGCGCATCGGGATGGGGGGCAAAGAACAAAAGTTTCGGCAAGGCTTCGCCGAATTGGCCGGCGACCTCGTCTAGTGCCTGCGCATTGTCTTTGGCCGAGCGTCCGAACCCGAGCACGACGGCATCATACGAGGCGATCCCGATGTCGTCCGCATTTGCCGCGATCCGACCAACCGCGGTGACGGAGGTGACGCCGTCGCGGATCGCTTCGACCAGCGATAGCCGGCGATCCGGATCGGGGTCGGCGACCAGAACGCGGCGTTGGATGCGCAGCTTTCTGGAATGAATGTCCTGAAACACCTGCATCAGTTCATCCGATGATACGGGCTTAGTGGAAATGCTGGAGGCGCCCTTGCGCGCGAGGCTATTAATATCTCCCGCGCCTGAGATAACGTGGACGGGAATTGCCCTCGTCTTCTGATCATGGCGTAACAGATCAAAAAGCACCCAGCCGTCGATATCCGAAAGCCCGAGATCAAGCGTAATGGCATCGGGAACCAGCTTGCGCGCCAATGCCAAAGTGCCGGAACCCGCGTTTGACAAGACGCCTTTCAACCCGGCCGAACGCGCGAGGCCAAGCAACAAGCCTCCAAAGGTCGGGTCGTCCTCAACGATCAGAACGACCCGATCGGTGGGCGAGATAGAATCGCGGTCATCAATTAACTCGGCCGAAGGTGGACTGTTCGGGGATGCTGGCGTTGCGACTTCGTCCGTCACAGGAAGCAAGGCCGATTGCACTGTCGCCATTCTGGGGCCGTCGAACGGGATAACCAGCGTGAATGTCGATCCTTTGCCCGGCGTGCTTTCGACGCGCAATTCGCCGCCAAGCAACCGAGCGATCTCCCGACTGATAGAGAGCCCCAGGCCCGTACCGCCATATTTACGACTGGTGGTGCCGTCGGCTTGCTGAAAGGCTTCGAAAATAAGCTTTTGCTTATCCTCAGGTATGCCAATGCCGGTGTCGGTCACGGCGATCGCGAGAGCCTTTATCGGGTGCGAGGCTCGGTTGCGGCGGCCAGCTTTCTCGACCCGGAAGTTCAAACCGACCTCACCTTCGGAGGTGAATTTGAATGCGTTCGAAAGCAGGTTGAGGACAATCTGCTGCAATCGCTTCTCATCCGTGCGGACAGTATCTGGAAGGGCTGGGTCGACCGTTATGGTAAAGCCAAGTCCCTTGTCGGCCGCCAGCTGACGGAACGTGCGCTCCATATGCTGGCGCAGGTGTGACACCGGCATGTCGTTGATATCGATGGAGACCGTGCCGGATTCGATTTTCGACAGATCGAGGATGTCGTTGATGAGGCTGAGAAGATCGGTTCCGGCGGAATTGATCGTGCGCGCGAACTCTACCTGCTTTTCGTTGAGATTGCCTTGCTGGTTGGTCGCCAGGAGATTTGAAAGAATGAGCAGTGAATTGAGCGGCGTGCGCAGTTCGTGGCTCATATTGGCCAGGAACTCGGACTTGTATTTCGAAGTCAGCGCCAGCTGCTCGGCTTTCTCCTCCAATGCGCGTCGCGCCATCTCGATTTCGAGATTCTTGTTTTCCACCTGCTTCTTTTCGTTTTCGAGCAGCTGTGCCTTTTCCTGCAGCTCCTCGTTCGTGGCATGCAGCTCTTCCTGCTTCTTGGTCAGTTCAGTCTGTCGCGCTTGCAGTTCCGAGGTCAGCAGTTGCGACTGCTTGAGCAAGCCTTCGGTGCGCATTGTCGCGGCTATGGTGTTGAGAACGATGCCGACGGACTCCATCAACTGATTGAGGAACGACTGGTGGGTGTCGCGGAACTCGCCGAACGAGGCAAGTTCGATAACGGCTTTGACCTCATCTTCGAACAAGGCGGGAAGAATGATGACGTTGGCCGGCGAGGCGCTGCCGAGGCCTGATGTGACGCGCAGGAATTCCGGCGGGACATTGTCGAGCATGATTGCGCGCTTGTCGGCAGCACTTTGGCCGACCAGGCCTTCGCGCAGGTCGAGGCGCTGCTTGATCGCCGCCTTGCTTTCAGCACCATAGGATGCCGCCAGCTCGAGATAGGATTCCTCTTCGTCGCGATTGGTAACGTAGAATACCCCATATTGGGCGTTCACCAGCGGCGCGAGTTCGGACATGATGAGCCGCGAGACAGTGGCGAGGTCGCGCTCGCCTTGCAGCATCCGCGAAAACCGGGCGAGATTGGTTTTCAACCAGTCCTGTTCGGCATTCTTCAACGTCTGATCCTTCAGATTGCGGATCATTTCGTTGATATTGTCCTTGAGCGCGGCAACTTCACCCGAAGCTTCGACGCTGATCGAGCGCGTCAGATCGCCCTTGGTGACCGCTGTCGAAACCTCGGCAATGGCACGCACCTGGGTTGTGAGATTGGCGGCGAGCTGATTGACATTGTCGGTCAGGTCGCGCCACAGGCCAGCCGCTCCTGGCACACGCGCCTGTCCGCCGAGCTTGCCTTCGATACCCACCTCGCGGGCGACGTTGGTCACCTGGTCGGCAAAGGTCGCTAGGGTCTCGATCATGCCGTTGATCGTATCGGCCAGGGAGGCGATTTCGCCTTTGGCATCCACCGTCAGCTTGCGTTTGAGATTGCCTTGCGCAACCGCCGTCACCACGTCGGCGATGCCGCGCACCTGATTGGTCAGGTTCGTCGCCATCAGATTGACGTTGTCGGTGAGGTCTTTCCAGGTGCCGGCGACGCCTTCGACACGGGCCTGACCGCCGAGCTTGCCCTCGGTGCCAACCTCGCGCGCCACGCGCGTGACCTCACCGGCGAAGGAGTTGAGCTGGTCCACCATCGTGTTGATGGTTGATTTCAGCTCAAGGATTTCGCCCTTCACGTCGACCGTGATCTTTTTCGACAGATCGCCACGGGCAACAGCGGTCGTCACCTCCGCGATGTTGCGCACCTGTCCGGTCAGGTTCTCGGCCATCGAGTTGACGTTGTCGGTCAGATCTTTCCACGTCCCGGCAACGCCGCGCACCTGCGCCTGCCCACCGAGCTTGCCTTCGGTACCGACCTCGCGCGCGACGCGCGTCACTTCCGAGGCAAAGGAATTGAGCTGGTCCACCATTGTGTTGATCGTGTCCTTCAGCTCCAGAATCTCTCCACGGACATCCACGGTGATCTTCTTCGAGAGGTCACCGAGCGCCACGGCGGTCGTCACCTCGGCGATGTTTCGCACCTGACCCGTCAGGTTGGCGGCCATGGCGTTGACGTTGTCGGTCAGGTCCTTCCAGGTGCCGGCAACGCCGCGCACCTGTGCCTGACCGCCGAGCTTGCCGTCCGAACCGACTTCGCGCGCCACACGCGTCACCTCCGAGGCGAACGAATTCAACTGATCGACCATCGTGTTGATGACATCCTTGATCTGCAGGATCTCGCCCAGGGCATCGACCGTGATTTTCTGCGTCAGGTCGCCCGTCGCGATAGCCGTCGCGACCTTGGACACATCGCGCAATTGGACGGTCAGATTGCCGGCCATTGCGTTGACGTTGTCAGTCAGGTCCTTCCAGGTGCCACCGACGCCCTCGACATGAGCCTGTCCGCCGAGTTTGCCTTCCGATCCCACTTCACGAGCGACGCGTGTCACTTCCGAGGCGAAGGAGTTCAACTGATCGACCATCGTATTGACGGTATCCTTGAGCTCCAGAATCTCCCCTTTGACGTCGACCGTGATCTTCTTGGACAAGTCACCGCGGGCCACGGCCGTCGTAACCTCGGCAATGTTGCGCACCTGCCCGGTCAGATTGGCGGCCATCAAATTGACGTTGTCGGTCAGATCCTTCCACGTGCCGCCAATTCCCCTCACCTCGGCCTGGCCACCGAGCTTGCCTTCGGTGCCGACCTCGCGCGCCACGCGTGTGACCTCGGAGGCAAAGGAGTTCAACTGATCAACCATCGTGTTGATGGTGTCCTTAAGTTCGAGAATTTCGCCTTGCACCGCCACGGTGATTTTTTTGGAGAGGTCGCCGGAAGCAACCGCCGTCGTCACCTCCGCGATATTCCGCACCTGGCCGGTGAGGTTCTCAGCCATCGAATTGACGTTGTCGGTGAGGTCTTTCCACGTGCCGGCGACGCCACGCACCTGTGCCTGGCCGCCAAGCTTGCCTTCAGTGCCAACTTCGCGCGCTACGCGCGTGACCTCGCCCGCGAAGGAGTTGAGCTGGTCGACCATCGTGTTGATCGTCGATTTCAGCTCGAGGATTTCGCCCTTCACGTCGACGGTGATCTTCTTCGAGAGGTCGCCCAGAGCCACGGCGGTCGTCACCTCGGCGATATTGCGCACCTGGCCGGTGAGGTTCTCGGCCATGGAATTCACATTGTCAGTCAGATCCTTCCATGTGCCGCCGACTCCTTCGACGCGTGCCTGGCCGCCGAGCTTACCCTCTGTGCCGACCTCGCGCGCCACGCGCGTCACTTCCGAGGCGAACGAATTGAGCTGGTCAACCATCGTGTTGATGGTGTTCTTCAATTCGAGGATTTCGCCCTTCACATCGACGGTAATCTTCTTCGACAGATCGCCCGACGCGACGGCGGTCGTGACCTCGGCGATGTTGCGCACCTGCCCGGTCAGGTTGGTGGCCATCGCGTTGACGTTGTCGGTCAGATCTTTCCACGTCCCGGCGACGCCTTTCACGCGCGCCTGACCACCCAACTTGCCTTCGGTGCCGACCTCGCGCGCCACGCGCGTCACTTCCGAGGCGAAGGAGGCCAACTGACCGACCATGGTGTTGACGATCTTGCCAATCCGCAGGAACTCCCCACGCAGAGGCCGGCCGTCGATTTCGACCATCATCGTTTGCGACAGGTCGCCCTTGGCGACGGCACCGATGACTCGGGCGACCTCGGCTGTCGGCTGGACCATATCCTCGATCAGATCGTTGACGGACCGGACACTTGATTCCCAACTGCCGGTGGCGTTGCGAACGCGACCGCGCTCACCTATCCGCCCATCCTTGCCGACAACCCTGCTGAGGCGCTCGAACTCACGCGTCACCTGATCGTTGAGGTCAACGATCTCGTTGAAGGTTTCCGCGATTTCGGAATCGACCCCCTTGTACACGTTCTCGATGCGGACGGAAAAATCACCACGGCGGAAGGCTCTTAGAGAATTCAGAATGATTACATGGTCCAGTTCCCTTTTGGATGCCTGCACGGTCACAGCGCCCCTCCGATGCCGATGGATTTGCGTTAGGATAGAAACCCCCGACGGCCGAGCTACATCTCGCCGCAAGCTTGAAAACGTGCCATTTGGATAATGGTTCCATGTCGCGGTACTTCGCCGAGGTCAGTACCCCCAAGGGTTTCGAACGAGAAGGCGTCGTTCTCAAAGAGGAATTTCATGTCGCTGGCTCCAGTACAGGGGAAAGCGTGAGGCGGCTCTGAGGTATCGGCGCGCTACAGTTGAGCGCCGGGAACCTCGGCGACCCCCAGCTGCTGCATGAAAAGCAGGCTGTCGGCATTGGCCCAATATTCAGCCAGAAGACCATCCTTGATACGCAAGGTGTCCGTGCCGGTGAAGGTGATCGTGCGGCCGATCGCATTGGCCGATGCACCTGGGAAACCGCCATGGTAGGTGCCCCGTGCCCGCCAGCGAACAACCAGGAAGTCGCCATCGATGATCGGCCCCTGCTCGATCGTGAAATTGAGGCCGGTGAGGACGGAATTGATGCCGCCGACCCAGGCGTTGAGGGCGGCGCGTCCCTTGATGGTGTCATCGCCGAAGCCGGTCAGCGGCGCGGCGTGGGCGACGAAATCCGGAGCGATGATCTTATCGGTGTAAGATAGATCGCCGTTCCAGAGCAGACGCCAGGATTCGACAAGAGCGGCATGGGATGATGTGTCGGTCATGGGATTCTTTCGAGTTTAAACGGCTTCGTTGGGGATGGTGAGGGGGCGGTCCGTAGCGAGTTTTGCGGACCGTGCGAGACGACAGGCGCATCCTCGGCATTCTGGCGATCCGACCGACAGCAGAGCGACGGATTCCCGTCGCCTGCTGCCAAATGTCGGCTGTCAGTGGCTGCCAAACAGATTACGGTCGCTGCCCTGAACGACGGGCTGCTTGGCCGCGGGCTCCGACTTTTTGATCGAAGCCGTGTACGAATTGTCGATGGTAGCGGCCGGCTGGTTGGCGTTGGCCGAGCCATAGTTGTCGCTGCCGGCGAAGGCGGTGCCTATGGCAACGAGCATGGCGGCTGCGGTAAGCGCGATCTTGGTCATGTTGGATACTCCTGGTTTTCAAGGTTGGTGGTTTCTGGGAGTGGCTGCTGGCCGTCTCCGTTCGCTTGCATCTGCTGTATGAAGCCTTTGAGTTCGAATAGAAATTGACAGAAAATGGCGATCTGATATTCACAAATGAATGACAGAGATCGACTGGAACCTGATCAAGAGTTTTGTCACCGTGGCGGAGACCGGCAGCCTGTCCGCCGCCGCGCGAAAGCTCGCCGCGAGCCAGCCGACGCTTGGCCGCCACATCGCCGAGTTGGAACAAGCGCTGGGCGTGACGCTGTTCCGGCGCGGCCGAAGTGGCTACGCGCTGACTGAGGCCGGCAGCACGCTTTTCGAACGCGGCCGGGCGGTGAGCGAGCAGGCCAGCGCCTTCTCACGGCTGGCGCTGGGGTCCGTCGAGGCCATCGAAGGCAGCGTGCGCATCGCGGCCAGCGAGGTGGTGGCTGCCTACGTTCTGCCGGAGATGACCGCCAGGCTTGCCGTCGAGGAGCCCGGCATCGAGCTCGAAATCGTCGCTTCGAATCAGGTTGAAAATCTCCTGCGCCGGGATGCCGACATCGCCATCCGCATGGTCAAGCCGGCGCAGAACGAGCTGGTGGCGCGCAAGGTCGCGGACATACCGCTGCGCACTTGCGCGGCGATATCCTATCTCGACCGGCGAGGCCGGCCGCGGGAGCTCGGCGATCTGGCCGCCCACGATCTGGTCGGCTTCGACCGCAGCGACGATATGATCCGCGCTTTTGCCCAGTTCGGCATCTCATTGACCCGCAATGCTTTCCGTTTCAGGGCGGACAACCAGATCGTTCTGTGGGAAGCGCTGCGGACTGGAAATGGCATCGGCATCGGTCAGGAGCCGCTGATCCGCCGCGACCCGTTGATGGAAGTGGTGCTGCCGGACCTGCCGCTGCCGGTATTGCCGGTTTGGCTCGCGATGCATCGGGATGTCCGCACCAGCATACGTATCCGCCGGGTGGCGGATTTCCTGCATGAAGAATTGAAGCTTTATTCGGCCGGCGCCGGGTCGGGAGCGAATTCGGCGCGGTGAGCAAGCCCCGCCAGACGGGCCTCACGTCCGCTCCAGTCGCAGTTCGACAGTACCGGCCTTTTCTGATGTATGGTCCGTCGGACAACAGCCGGCCGGCGGTATGGCCCATTCCAGGAGCCTGGCTCTATCGTCCATATACGAGATTTTCGGCCTGGTGCTCGATCTCGCTGCCCTCTGGGCATGTAAACCCGCCCGTTCTTTGCGACCCACCGGACGGACATGCCTCCATCTCCGCAAATTCCAATTCGCGTTATTCCAGTCGACCAGCAGGTGTGTTACTACGTCGATGAATTGTTACGTTATTTCCTAACGAGAATATGAATCGAAATGCCTGATCCACACTCAACAGATCCGGCCTTCAGTGGTCTGACCAAGAACCAGTCGCTGGTCCTGGAGACCATTGCCAAGGCGCGTAGGCCGATCGGCGCTTACGAGATTTTGAGGGAGTTGGCGCCTCGAGGGATCAGATCACCCGTGCAGATCTATCGGGCGGTCAACAGCCTTATTCAATGCGGTATCGTCCACAAGGTCGAGAGCATCAACGCGTTTGTGCGCTGCACCGACGCGCATCCCCATCATGGACAAACAACGATCCTCGCAATTTGTGATGACTGTGGAACTGTTGTTGAACATCACGACGAGACGGTCGATCGCCGGCTTGTGGCCTGGGCCAAACAGGAGGTCCTCCAGGTCAACGCTGTCACTATCGAACTCAAAGTGCGATGCGCCAATTGCAGCGCTTTAGCCCCCTGACGAACACCAAAACCCGGATCTAGTACGGCAACTATTTGGGGTGACCGCCAAGGTCATAGCTGTGGACTCCCATGCGTACCGGCTTTGGCGGAGGCCGATGGCCGAAACCGCAAACACCATACCCCGTGGGCATTGCGAAACCCGTCAATAACCTGGGCTCAGTCGGATTCGAGGAGGAATGGTGCGATCATCTCGCGGGTCAGATCGGGAAACTCCTCATAGAACGAGAGCTTACCGCGCGGCAGTTCGACGGTCAGAACATCGGGGAGCGATGCGAGGCCGGTCATCTCCGCCTTCGACTTGCGTGGAGTTCCGCCACCGTAGGCGACAAGTATCTTCGTCGGGATACGTCGCGCGCTTTCCTGGAAGGCGTCGCGATCGATGAACGGATCAAGTTCCCCGGCGACGAAGCGGAAGGAAGCGTAGCGGGCGCCAGGCGCTTCGGTAACCGCACGTTTTTCGGCCATACGCTCTGGCGTCAGCAAGGTCGGATCGGCATAGACATGGCCGCGCGCCATCATGCCGATCACTGTGCTGTTCACATTGAGCCGATAGATGACAGACCCGATCAGCGGCAGGTCGACAGCCTTGACCAGCCCGCGAAACAGCGCCATGCGCCTGCCGGTCATGGTTGGAAGCGGCCCACGCCAAGTCGGCGACAACAGGCACAGACGACCGAATCCTGCCGGATTTTCGGCGGCCTCCGCCAGCACATAGCCCGCGGCGTGGCCTGCCGCGATGGTGGCGGCCGGCTGAACGACACTCTCCATGACAAAGCGCAGGAATGTACGATAGAGTTCCGGGCGCCAGTCGACCCTAGGGCGAGGCAATGTGCCAAAGCCGGGCCAGTCGATGGCAGTCGTCGCGAAGGATGTACCGAGCCGCTCCTGCAGCGATCGCATCTCGGTACGGGTCGAGATTGAGCTGAGCGCCGGCAGCAGGAGCAGGTTCTTGCCCGCTCCAAAACGGGTCAGGCCGATGGCGACCTTTTTGCCATCGGCGCTCCATTCAATCTGATCCTCGATCCAGTCCATGCCTTCAATGCTGTTTGACGTTCGCCTCTCGGGGTGAACCCTCCGTCTCCTGGCTGGGAAGCCGCCGCTCGATTTGCAACGCGAGTGCAATGTCAGGCTTTCCAATCATTGCCGCTGCCTTGCCGACGCGCAAGGAGCGCATCGGGCGCCCCTCCTCGAATATGCTGATGACGGTCTCCAGATCAGGACAGCCGGATTCGCGGCAGCGAACCTCCGTAACGGTGATTGCGACATCTTCCTTCAGATCAAGCCCATTGCGTATCCATTGTTTGATCCTGTCGGCATTCGACGACGACGGCCCCCGTCTGGGAGCAAAGGGATTGACGAATTTCACCAGCTTCTCAGCCTCTCTTGATCGGCAAAGGTTACGCCCGGCACTCCATGAAGCCGCTTTCGATGATGTCCTTCGGCAGATTGCGACCGATGAAGACAAGACGACTGATCCGTTCCTCGTCGGCCTTCCATGGCCGCTGGTGATCGCCCTCGAGCAGCATATGGACGGCTTGCACCACGAAGCGGTCGTCGTCTTGCTTGAAAGCGAGAATGCCCTTCATGCGCAACATATCCATGCCGAACCGCTGCGTGATCGCCTGGAGCCATGGCAGGAATTTTTTCGGGTCGAGCGCTTCCCTGGTGACCAGAGCGAAGCTGGTAACATGGTCATCGTGCTCATGCTCGTGGAACTCGACGAGGAAATCCGGCTCCACGTCAAGGATCCGGTCGAGGTCGAATGAATTGCGGCCGAGAACCTTGTCGAGATCGACGTCGCAACGCTGCGTGCGGTGGATGGAAACGGTGGGATTGATGCGCCGGATGCGGCTTTCGACCTCCTTCAGTTCCTCGACCGAGACGAGGTCGGTCTTGTTGAGCAGCACCGTGTCGGCGAATGCCAACTGCTCCTGGGCTTCATGCGCTTCATCGATCTCGCCGAGCAGATGCTTGGCGTCGACCACGGTCACGATGGAATCGAGCCTGGTCTTGGAGCGAACGTCCTCGTCAACGAAAAAAGTCTGCGCGACCGGCGCCGGGTCGGCGAGTCCGGTCGTTTCCACCAGGATCGCGTCGAAACGGTCGCGACGGCGCATGAGGCTGTCGATGATACGGATAAGATCGCCGCGTACCGTGCAGCAGATGCAGCCATTGTTCATCTCGAACACTTCTTCGTCGGCGTCGACGATAAGATCGTTGTCGATGCCGACCTCGCCGAACTCGTTGACGATGACAGCATATTTCTTGCCGTGATTTTCGGACAGGATACGGTTCAGAAGCGTGGTTTTGCCCGCGCCGAGATAGCCGGTCAGCACGGTCACGGGAGTCTGGGTCTGCATGGCGGGAACTCCGTTGAAGGACGGTTTTCATCTTGTTATCGGTTATAGTATAACGTATCAAGCAGAAAGATGTGGGACTTGGGCGGATGCATCCATGCTTCACCGCGTATGACCCGGCGGTGGCCGCCGGTGCCGCTGGCAAGCCTCTAGAGATCGACGATACCTGGCGCCGGTCGAGGCCAAGGAAGTCGAGAAACTAATCATTCAAGAGCCTTACAGAAACCGATCGAATGACTTAGAAATCCGACAAATGGTCGGCTGTCCCAGCGAGAGGCGCGTGAACCAAACGCTATTTGTCGAGCTTATGTGGGACCAGACGGTCGGATCGACTGCTATTGGACAAAGGGCGATGTACTGGCGAAGTGATGAGGGCAGTTCCCGATATCTGCGTGATCGAATTGAAACTCGCCGATAATTCCAACCGACCCACTACCCATAAAAGTCCTATTTTGATGGCTCCATCAACGGCAATTGGCATTTTGGCAATCGTGGCAGGTCCGTGAGTGGCGCAGTTTCCTGAAGAAAAAGCGAGCCTGCCGTCCGGCAGACACGAAATCCGGCTTGGCTACTATTCTTACCGTCTCGTGGCGGCTGCGACCGCTTTGACGGCCGGGTCCACAACGGCGCAAGCGCATATCATTCAGTCAGGGACAGGTGGATTTGGCAGCGGCTTTGAACATCCGCTGACCGGGCCCGACCATTTCCTGGCGATGTTTGCTGTGGGACTATGGGGCGCCCAGATCGGCGGACGTTCGATCTGGACGCTGCCGGTTGCGTTCCCGCTGATCATGGTCATGGGCGGGATCGCCGGGATTGCAGGAGTCGCGCTGCCCGGTGTCGAGATTGGTATCGCTCTCTCGATCATGGCCTTGGGGCTTGCCATTGCATGTGCTTGGCGGCCGGCGGAATGGGTCGCGTTGCTTATGATTGCGGTGTTTGCAATCTGCCATGGATACGCCCATGGGGCGGAACTGCCGAATGCAGCCGACCCTGCCGACTATGCCATTGGGTTTGTCATCGCCACCGGCTTGATCCACCTGCTGGGCATCGGAGTCGGACTTCTGCTGGGCAAGGCATTCGGCGGGCGGTTGTCCCAGGCCTTGGGCGGATTGATCGCGGCGGGAGGCGTCTATTTCCTTGCCGTCTGAAGCAACTCCCGGGCGCTCGGCCGGGCGATTCCTGCATCGATGGTCGGGCCCGGTTCTGGCTCTCGCCGGGATCGCCATGATCGCCGCGCTCGCAGCGTCTTCCGAAAGGACACAGACATCATGGTGGATCCTCAACAGCGCCCTTTCGCCCGAACGCATCCTGCCCTTGGTCGGACTGGGCGTTGCAACCGCTTTGGTAGGCGTGAGGCTTAGAGTTTTCACACTCGCGACCTTCTTGCTGGGCGAAGTGGTCGGGGCATTGGTTTACGATCGATATCTTGCCCTTATGGCCGGCGTGCCGGGCGCGACGACTCACGCTTTCCTCACTGCGCCGTTTTCGATGCTGATAATTGGCATCGCCCTTATCGTTTCCGGCCGTTTCAGAGGCTGGACAATCGCTGTGGCGGCGGCGCCGATCGGCGCTTTTTTTGCCGTCGTCATAAAGCTCACCGACCCTACCGTGAACGACCCTCGAATCCCGCTGTTTGGAACGATCATTGCCCTCTGGGTCATTGTCGCAATCGGCCTGACCGGGCGGATTTTCCGGCCTGCATGGTACACGATCGGCGCACGCATCCTGGGCAGTTGGCTGGTCGCGATCGGACTTCTGCTCGGAGGCGCGGCCATCGCCACCAAGCCTCCAGCAGCCATACCCCGAACATCGGAGGCTCCATCCAATGGGTCGAGCCCTGGCAAATACCGCTACGAGCCTCCTGCTCCGCAATTCACCCGGCCGCGCGATCCCTTGAAGCAAGACACGCATAAGTCGATACCGTGAACGGCACGGCAGGCCTGAAGAAACGCGTGGCACCTCAGCCAGTCAATGCGCCGCCTTCAAACGCTGGATGAGGCCGGCGGCCAGATAGGCGGCTGCTCCGAGCGACGTGATCCAGAAGCTCGTCGGCCAATCGGTCAGGAAAGCAAGCCATAGGCTGGTCCAGGCGATGACGACCGCTAGCGCGATCGAAATAAGGATGCCTCTCAGCACGCCGCGCGCCAGGCGCAGCGTTGTTGCCGCCGGGGCGACCATCAGCGCGAAGACGAGCAGCACGCCGACGATCTGGGTGGCCTCGGCGGTCGTCACCGCGACAATGATCATGAACATGGTCGAGACGAAATCGAGGTTCACCCCCTTCGCCTCCGCCAGTTCGGGCTGCAGGCTGGCGAAGAGCAGGGGCCGGGAAATGAAGATCAACGCCGCCAGGATCACCACGGACAGAACGGCAAGGATGATCACTGTCCGGTAACTTATGCCGAGCACGTTTCCAAACAGCACATTCGTCGCCTGTGACGCGAAGGCGGTGTAGAAATGCAGGAACAGCAAGCCGAGACCGAGCGAAACCGTCAGCACGATGCCGATCGCGACGTCGCGATGCGCTCTTTCCCCCAGAAGCCCGATGCCGATACCGGCCAGAACGGTGAAGACGGTCAACCCGAAGAATGGCGACAGGCCGAGCAAGCCTGCGCCTGTCGCGCCGGGAAATCCGACATGGGCCAGCGCATGTCCGGCGAAGGTCTGGCCGCGCAGCACGAGGAAATATCCGACCGCCCCGGTCACGATGGCGACGACCGTGCAAGCCGCGAAGGCGTTGCGCATGAATTCGTAGTCAAACATCGTGAACATGCGCAGCGCCTTCCAACTCGATGTCGTCCGCCATGACGAAGATGCGCCCGGCTACCCGCACCACGTTGATATGCGTGCCATAAAGCTTGGACAGGACCGGACCGTTGATGACCTCATCGACGCTGCCGATCGCGGCACTGGCGTTGCCGAGATAGAGCACGGCATCAACGGCGCGCAGCAAGGGATTGATCTCGTGCGAGCAGAAAATCACGGCGATACCCAGCCGTTCGCCGACCTCGTGGACGAGTTCGATGATGGTGCGCTGATGGGCGGCATCGAGACTGATCAGCGGCTCGTCGAGCAGGAGAAGCTTGGGGTCGCAGATCAAGGACTGGGCGATGAGGATACGTTGCCGCTCGCCCCCCGACAGTTCCGCGAATGGCCTCCGGGCGATATCGGCCGCGCCTACCTCTTCAAGCGCCTTCCATGCCATGTCTTTCTCGAGCGCCGACGCCGCCGGCCAGCGCCAGCGATGACCGCCCGCCGCGGTGACGACGAGATCGAAGCCGCTGATGCCGGCATGGGTCACGATGCGGCGCGCCTGCGGCATGTAGCCTATAACGGGATTGCCGCGTGTCGGTGGCCGGCCAAGAACGGAAATCGCTCCACTGGCCGGGCGGATAAGTCCGAGGATCGCGCGCAGCATGGTCGTCTTGCCAGCGCCATTGGCGCCGAGGAGCCCTACGAATGCGCCTTGCGGAATGGAAAAGGAGACGTCGGAAAGCACCCGGCGTCCCCCATAGGTCAATGTAACCCTGTCGAAGGCGATGACGTTCATTGCGTGCGCGCGGCAAGGGCTTTCTGCACGTCGCCGATCTGGCCACCGAACCACGACTGGATCGTCTGGCCGGCGGGCTCCGTCTCAGTGACGCCTATGACGGTGACCTTGTTCTGCTTGGCGATGTCGAGAAGGCGCGTCGTCGCTTCGTCCGTCACCTGCGAATTGTAGAACAGGATCTTGGCCGATCCGTCCTTCAGGCTGTTCTCGAACGCCGCCACCTGTGTCGCGCTCGGCTCCGTGTCGTTCATGACCGCCACCTGGAAGTCGTAGTTCAACATCTTGAGGCCGAGGGCTTCAGCCATGTAGCCGAATACCGGCTCCGTAGCGGTTACCGCGGTCCCGCCATAGGCCGCCTTGACGTCATTTATCTGCTTGTTGATTGCATCCAGCGACGACTGAAACTTCGCCAGATTGGCCTGATAATCCGCCGCGTTGGCAGGATCGAGCTTCGAAAGATCGGCGGCGAGTTCCTTGGCGATCGCCGGCAGCGTCACCGGATTGTACCACAGATGCGGGTTATCGCCCGACTTCTTGCCGATCAGATCCGCGGCCACGATGGTCGTGCGCTGCGTGCCGGTCGAGGCCGAAAGAAGCTTGTCCATCCAGGGGTCATAGTCCGCACCGTTGTAGATGATGATCTTGGCGTCGGCGACAGTACGCGCCGTCGACGGGCTGGTTTCGAACAGATGCGGGTCGTCGTTTGGGTTGGCAAGGATGCTGGTCACGGAAACGTGGCTGCCGCCGATCTGGCGGGCGAGATCGCCATAGAAATTCTCGGCCGCGACAATGTTCACCTTGTCTTCGGCGTGAGCGCCACCGCCTGCCAGCAGCGTCGCCACGAACAGCAGCGCCGCCGCGAATGGAAAGGAACGCATGTCTTTCTCCTCTTGCAGTTCGAGAGGCCGGACCGGTCCCGCCCCGCGTCATCGATACGTAACGGTATAACATTGTGTTGATATTATGGCCGACCTGCCTGGCTGCGCCCATGCCGCACAGATGTCATCCGAAATCCATCCGGTTCAATAGGTCGTCTCCTGGTCGGGCCACATCCGCCTCACTCATCGGTGCTCGCCATAGAAACTTTGCATCCTCGAATCGCTGACGGTCTCGTGGCGGCCGCACGGCCCGTAATCCAAGCGAAACGAAATCGCTCCGCCCGACAGTTTGAGGGCGGCGCTGCCAACATCCCAACCTCGTTCCTCAAAGTACCGTCAGTACTAGCTGGGCGGGCTGTGGCAGGAAAATTGTTTTATTTTCAATGCCTTATAGAAAAAATACCGTCACGAGCCTCATGGTCGATGACGGTACTTGGGAAAGTTCGTGGTAGCAATATGCGGAAGGTCCGTCAGGCAGGCCGTCAAGACCAAATTCTACGTGCCGATAGTCCCCGAATGTCCTAGAGATGATTTACTTTTATTTTCAATGCCTTGCATTGTAGAACGACGTGCATTCGGCGGCGTTTGAGCAGGCCTGAATCATTCCCACTCAATCGTGCCGGGCGGTTTCGACGTGACGTCGTAGACGACGCGGTTGATGCCGCGGACCTCGTTGATGATGCGCGTGGCGGCAGCGCCCAGGAAGCCCATGTCGTAGTGGTAGAAATCGGCCGTCATGCCGTCGACCGAGGTGACGGCGCGCAGGGCGCAGACGAATTCGTAGGTGCGCCCGTCGCCCATCACGCCAACGGTCTGCACCGGCAGCAGCACGGCGAAGGCCTGCCAGATGGCGTCGTAGAGGCCGGCCTTGCGTATCTCGTCGAGGTAGATCGCGTCGGCCTCGCGCAGGATCTCCAGCTTCTCGCGCGTGATGCCGCCCGGGCAGCGGATGGCGAGGCCTGGGCCGGGAAACGGATGGCGGCCGATGAAGCTTTCGGGCAGGCCGAGTTCCTTGCCCAGCGCCCTCACCTCGTCCTTGAAAAGTTCGCGCAGCGGCTCGACCAGCTGCATGTTCATGCGCTCGGGCAGGCCGCCGACATTGTGGTGCGACTTGATGGTCACCGACGGGCCGCCGGTGAAGGAGACGCTTTCGATGACGTCGGGATAGAGTGTGCCCTGCGCCAGGAAATCGGCGCCGCCCAGTTTCTGCGCCTCTTCCTCGAACACTTCGATGAACAGCCGGCCGATGGTCTTGCGCTTCTTCTCCGGATCGGCTTCGCCTTCCAGCGCCGAGATGAACTTGTCCGAGGCATCGACCAGGATCAGCGGCAGATTGTAATGTTGGCGGAACATCGCCACCACGCCGGCGGCCTCGTCCTTGCGCATCAGGCCGTGGTCGACGAGGATGCAGGTGAGCTGGTCGCCGACCGCCTCGTGGATCAGCAGCGCGGCGACCGAGGAGTCCACGCCGCCCGACAGCGCGCAGATGACCTTGCCCTTGCCGACCTGCTTGCGGATCGCCTCGACCGCGTGCTCACGATAGGCGCGCATCGTCCAGTCGCCCTCGATGCCGGCGATGTTGTGGACGAAGTTCCTGAGCAGCCTCGCGCCGTCGGGCGTGTGCACCACTTCAGGGTGGAACATGATGCCGTACATCCTGCGCTCGGCATCGCCGAAGATGGCGAAGGGCGAGCTTTCCGACTTGCCGAAGACCTCGAAGCCCGGCGGCAGCGCGATGACGCGGTCGCCATGGCTCATCCAGACCTGATGGCGCTGGCCGGTGGCCCACAGGCCCTCGAACAGCGGACTGTCCTTTTCGATCTCGACGAAGGCGCGGCCGAATTCACGATGGTTGGAGCTTTCGGCGACACCGCCCATCTGCACGCACATCGCCATCTGGCCATAGCATATGCCGAGCACCGGCACGCCGGCGTCGAAGACGATCTGCGGCGCGCGCGGGCTGCCGATATCGCTGGTCGACGCAGGACCGCCTGACAGGATCACCGCTTTTGGATTGATGCGCTTGAACGCCGCCTCGGCCGATTGGAACGGCACGATCTCGGAAAACACCCCCGCTTCGCGGATGCGGCGGGCAATGAGCTGCGTAAACTGGCTGCCGAAATCGACAATCAGGACGGTGTCGGGATGATTGGCTGTTGTCATGGCGAGCGTTTAGAGAAAGAAACGAGTCTGCGCAATGGGTTGCGTAGCTGACGTTCAGAGCGGTCTCGGCTCGTCACGGGGTGAATCCGTCCGCAGCGTGCCCGACCCGATCGCCTGTTCGAGGCGCGTGACGGCGTCGGCCAGCTTCTCGTCGATGACATGGAGGTATTCGGTCCAGTCACCAACGTGCCTGAGATCAGCCGCGCCGTCGGAAATGCCGCGCAACCCGATCAAAGGCACATCGAACAACTGGCAGGCGCGCAGGCAGGCGAAGGTTTCCATGTCGACCATGTCGGCCGCGATCGTGTCGTAGGCCGCGCCGGTGATGATCGCCCCACCGGTCGACAGCGTGGCCTCCTTTATCTCCGGGATGCGGAACGGCAGCGGCACGGTCACCGGCAGGTCGAGAAACGGCGTCGCGCCTTTCTCGAAGCCAAGCGGCGACGCATCGATGTCGCGATAACTGACGGAGACGGCCTGGTAGATCTCGGTCTGCTCAAGCGTCCTGCTTCCGGCGGAACCGAGCGACACGACGAGATCAGGCAAGGCTTTCTGCGACTTCAGCCAAGACAGTTCCGCGCCGAGCCGGACGCCGGCTTCGACCGGGCCGACACCCGTCATCAGCGGGGTGAACAGCCGCTGCAGATGCGGCCCATATTCGGCCTGCGCCGCCATGACGAAAAGGACATCCCTGCCACCGATCCGCACAATTTTGTCCATCGGATCACCCTGCAATCCCATCACGGCCAACCATCGTCATCATCGTCCCCGTCATGGTGGCGATCAGCTTGGCCTCGCCGTCGGCGGCGAAGGCATAGGCCTGGCCATCGGCAACGATGATGGTGCGGCCGGGCTTGGTCACCGTGCCACGGAACAGGAAACGCTCGCCCCTGCCCGGCGCCAAAAGGTTGACCTTGAATTCGATGGTCAGCACACCTGAATTCTCCGGCATCAGGGAGAATGCCGCATAGCCGCAGGCCGAGTCCAGCGCGGTCGAAATGACACCCGCATGCAGGAATCCATGTTGCTGGGTCAACGCCACCGAATAAGGCATCTCGATCTCGATGATACCGGGCGTCACAAGCGTCAGTTCGGCACCGATGGTCTCCATCGCCTGCTGGCGCGCGAAGGACGCCCTGACGCGATCCTCATAGTCTGGAGCCGGTACGATCTTTGCCGCCATCACGATTTGCCTTCAGGTTTGCCGGGAAAGCTTATCGCAGAGGCACGGGCAGCAGGCAATGCTTTTGCTGCAGTGCAGCATTCGGCCCGGTCTTGGCAGAGAAATCGAATCTCCTGTGATATGGGGGCGCCCCTTTGCGGTTCAACTGGTCCTGCGCATGGCACAGAAGTAGAATCCGTCAGTGCCGCTCAGCGCCGGCGACAGTGAAACATCCCCGCCGGCGCCGATCCGCGCGGCCGCCTCATGGCCTGGAAAACAGCTGTTCCAGAGCGCGCGGTGATCGACCGGAGCAAAGCCGCTGTTGCGCTCGCGGAATGCCGCGACCTGTTGGCCATTCTCCTCGTCGAATACCGAGCAGGTGATGTAGACCAGCAGGCCGCCGGGTTTGACATAGGCGCGTGCCGCGTCGAGGATCGCCGATTGCTCACCCTTGCGGGCGTCGAGCTGTCTTTGCGTCAGCCGCCATTTGGCATCGGGACGGCGCCGCCAGGTGCCGCTGCCGGTACAGGGCGCGTCGACCAGCACAATGTCCATATGCTTGGCGAGCGGAGCGAGTTCGGCCGGCTTGGTGACGACCTGCACATTGCGGTTTTCCGAGCGGCGGATGCGGTCGAAGATCGGCGCCAGCCGCGCCTTCTCGGCGTCATGGGCAAAGATCTGGCCCCGATTTTCCATCGCGGCCGACAGCGCCAGCGTCTTGCCGCCAGCGCCGGCACAGAAGTCAAGCACCTGCATGCCGGCCGTCGCGCCGGCAAGCGCTGCGGCAATTTGCGACCCCTCGTCCTGGACCTCGAACCAGCCTTTCTGGAAGGCCGGCTCGGCCTGCACGTTAGGGTGCCTGCCGTCGCCGTCGATGGGCGGGATTCGGATGCCCTGTGGCGCGATCCGTGCGGCGCTGGCCCCGGTCTGCGCCAGCTCGGCCAGCACTTTGGCGCGGTCGGCCTGCAGCGTATTGACCCGGATGTCGAGCGGCGGGCGGGTGGCAAGCGCGGCGCCCTCCTCGACCCATGTCCCGCCGAAGGCCCGTTCGAAAAGCGGTTCGCACCAATCGGGTATGTCGGCGCGAACCGCGGGCGGCGCGTCGGCAAGCCTGCGTCGTGCGATTGCCTGGAGTTCCGTGGCGCTGAGCAGCGGCGGCGCGAACTTGTCGCCTTCGAGCGCGGTGTTGAGTGATTGCGCCGTCTGGCCCCATTCGAGCAGCAACGCCCCGAAGCCGATGGCACGCGGCGTGTCTTCGCCGAGCAGCCAGCCGGCGGAGCGTTTGTGGCGCAGCGCGTCGTAGACGATGTTGCCGATCGCGGCGCGATCCCCGCCGCCAGCGAAACGGTGTGAGAGCCCCCAATCCTTCAGCGCATCGGCCACCGGCCGGTGACGCCGGCCAATGTCCTCCAGCACTTCGATGGCCGCAGCCAGCCGTCCGCCCAGTCGCATTCGTTATTCCATCAAATCGAGCACATTCATCTCTCGGCCTGCTCTTAGAGCCTTTCACGTCCGGATTGAACCCCGCTCCGACTCGCGACGAGACAGCAGCCGGACCGTGGCCTGCCAAATCTGTCCGATCAATAAATCATCCGGGTCGGCACCAGCAGAGCGACCAGTAGATGAAAGATCTCTAATGTTCGTAACTGGGTGAGCGCAAGCACCGTACATGGCGCAACAGCTCTGCTTTCCAAGTTTTTCGGTTGGGAATACTCTTCCAACCATGATTCGCGGCGCGGAAAACGCGGACCGGCGGATCGTCACGAGGAGAGGGCAATGAAGACTTATCTGGCGGAAGTTCTAGGCACATTTCTGTTGGTATTCATCGGCACGGCGTCGGTGGTTACGGGCGGCTTCGGCGGCGCGCTGCCTCTTGGTCAGGAAGGCATTGGCCTGGCATTCGGCATCGGTCTCATCGCGGCGGCCTATGCGATCGGTCCGATTTCGGGCGCGCATCTCAATCCGGCGGTGACGCTCGGTGTCTTCCTTGCCGGCCGGCTGCCGGTCAAGGACGTCATTCCCTACTGGATCGCGCAGATCATCGGCGCCATCCTGGCTTCGCTGGCGTTGTGGATCATCGTTTCCGGCCAAGCCGGCGGCCACACAGGCGGCTTCGGTGCCAATGGGTGGGATGAGGCGAAATGGGGCATGAGCTCGGCATTCCTGTGGGAGCTGATCGGCACCTTCACCTTCGTTACCGTGATCCTCGGCGTTACCGCTGAAAAGCACTCGACGGCATTTGCCGGATTGGTCATCGGCCTGACGCTGGCGGGCATTCACTTCGCCATGATCCCGGTCACCGGGACCTCGGTCAATCCAGCCCGCTCCATCGGCCCGGCGCTGTTCTCGGGCGGTGCAGCGATCAGCCAGCTCTGGCTGTTCATCGTCGCGCCGCTGATCGGCGGCGCCGTCGCCGGCCTCGTGGCCAAGGCGCGTGTCTTCGAAAAGGATTGATCTCGAAGACCTGAATGAAGAAAAGGCGCGGACCGTGGCCCGCGCCTTTTTGTTGCGTGAATATCTGCCTGGATCAGCGCGCGATGTCGAAGCGGTCGGCGTTCATCACCTTGGTCCATGCCGCGACGAAATCCCGGACGAATTTCTGCGCGGCGTCCGCTGATCCATAGACCTCTGCCAGCGCACGCAGTTGCGCATGCGAACCGAAGATCAGGTCGGCACGGGTGCCGGTCCATTTGACCGCCTTGGTCTTGCGGTCACGACCCTCATACACTTCTTCCGAGCCTGGGACGGAGCCGGCAGCCGGATCCCAGACCGTGTTCATGCTGAGCAGATTGACGAAGAAGTCGTTGGTCAGCGTGCCCGGCCTGTCGGTGAACACGCCGTGCTTCGACTTGCCCGTGTTGGCGCCGAGCACCCGCAGACCGCCGACGAGCACCGTCAATTCCGGCGCCGTCAGCGCCAGCAACTGTGCCCGGTCAACCAGCATCGCTTCAATCGACATGGGCTGCTTGCCCCTGACATAGTTGCGGAAGCCATCGACCTTCGGCTCGAGCGCGGCGAAGGAGTGCACGTCCGTCTGCTCCTGCGAGGCGTCCATGCGGCCGGGCGTGAACGGCACCTTCACCTCATGGCCGCCGTCCTTGGCGGCTTTTTCGACCGCGGCGACGCCGCCAAGCACGATCAGGTCGGCGAGCGAGACCTTCTTGCCGCCGGCGTTGAACTCCTTCTGGATGCCCTCGAGCTTGGCAAGCACCTTCGCCAGTTCAGCCGGCTGGTTGACGTCCCAGTCCTTCTGCGGCGCCAGGCGGATGCGGGCGCCGTTGGCGCCGCCGCGCTTGTCGGAATTGCGGAACGTGGAGGCCGAGGCCCAGGCGGTCGAGACCAACTCGGAAACCGACAGACCCGATGCGAGGATCTTCGCCTTCAGCGACGCAATGTCCTGCTCGCCGACCAGTTCATGATCGATCGCCGGAATCGGATCCTGCCAGATCAGTTCTTCCTTCGGCACCAACGGGCCGAGATAGCGCGCGACCGGACCCATGTCGCGATGGGTCAGCTTGAACCAGGCGCGGGCGAAGGCATCGGCGAACTGGTCCGGATGCTCGTGGAAACGCCGCGAGATCTTCTCATAGGCCGGGTCGAGGCGCAGCGCGAGGTCGGTGGTCAGCATCGCCGGCGCATGACGCTTGGAGGGATTATGCGCATCCGGCACCGTGCCGGCGCCGGCGCCGCCCTTCGGCGTCCACTGATGGGCACCGGCCGGGCTCTTCGTCAGTTCCCATTCGTAGTTGAAGAGGTTGTCGAAAAAGCTGTTGCTCCATTTGGTCGGCGTCGTGGTCCAGGTGACCTCGAGACCCGAAGTGATGGCGTCGCCGGCAATGCCGGTGGCATACTTGCTCGACCAGCCGAGGCCCTGCGCCTCGATGCCGGCGCCTTCCGGCTCTGCTCCCACCAGCGAGGCGTCGCCGGCACCATGGGTCTTGCCGAAGGTATGGCCACCGGCGATCAGCGCTACGGTTTCCTCGTCGTTCATCGCCATGCGGGCGAAGGTTTCCCTGATGTCGCGCGCCGCGGCCAGCGGATCGGGCTTGCCGTTCGGGCCTTCCGGATTGACGTAGATCAGGCCCATCTGGACGGCACCGAGATGGCCCTGAAGCTCGCGGTCGCCGGAGTAACGCTCGTCACCGAGCCACTTGGTCTCCGAACCCCAGTCCACATCCTGTTCGGGCTCCCACACGTCGGCGCGCCCACCGGCAAAACCGAAAGTCTTGAAGCCCATCGATTCCAGCGCGACATTGCCGGTGAGGATCAACAGGTCAGCCCAGGAGATCTTGCGGCCATATTTCTGTTTGACCGGCCACAGCAGGCGGCGGGCCTTGTCGAGATTGGCGTTGTCCGGCCAGCTGTTGAGCGGCGCGAAACGCTGCTGGCCAGCTCCGGCGCCACCACGGCCGTCACCGATGCGATAGGTGCCTGCGCTGTGCCAGGCCATGCGGATGAACAAAGGGCCGTAATGGCCAAAGTCGGCCGGCCACCAATCCTGCGAATCCGTCATGACGTGGCGGAGATCCTTGATCACCGCATCGAGATCGAGGCTCTTGAATTCCTTTGCATAGTCGAAGTCCTCACCCATCGGATCCGACAGGTTGGACTGCTGATGAAGAACGGCAAGATCGAGTTGGTTCGGCCACCAGTCACGGTTGGTCCTGCCGGCGGATCCATGCGCCACTGGGCATTTGCCAGCGCTGTTGTCGTCGGTTTTCGCGTCCATCTTATTCTCCAATTTTTGCCGAGGTTTCCCAGGCGGCCGAGGCACACCATTCTGGAATGATTCCAGACTAGGCCGCATTCGCGATAAAAACAAATTGCCTTTCCTGTTCATTTCAATAGGATTTTCTTATGATAGGCTTGACCGTCCGGCAGATGCATTATTTCGACGCGTTGGCGCAGACGCTGCATTTCGGACGCGCGGCGAAACTCGCCGGCGTCAGCCAGCCGGCGCTCTCCTCGCAGATCGCGGAAATGGAGCAGCGCCTGAACTGCCGGCTGTTCGAACGCGGCGGCAGGTCGGTCCGCATGACCGACGAAGCGATTGCGCTCTTGCCGCGCATCGAGCGCATCCTGGCCGACATACGTGACGTCGAGACGACAGCGCGGCACGGCCGCACGGCCATGGAGGGGCGCTTCCGGCTGGGCATCATCCCAACCGTCGCGCCCTATCTTCTGCCGCGCGCACTTCCCGAACTGAAGAAGCATTTCCCGGCCTTGCTGCTCGAACTGCGCGAGGCGGTCACCACCTCCCTGGTCGAGGACATCGCCTCGCGAAAGCTCGATGCCTTCATCGCGGCACTTCCTCTCGATCACCCGGGCCTGATCACAGAGGCGCTGTTCTCCGACCGGTTCTTTCTCGCCGTGCCGTCAGGCGATCCGGCCTTTGCGTCGCCACCGGTTCCGCCCGAAAGCCCGGCACTGGAAAGGCTGATGCTGCTGGAGGAAGGGCATTGCCTACGCGAACAGGCGCTGGCGGTCTGCGGCAATGTGCGGCCGGTGGCGATGGCAAGCTACGGCGCCACCAGCCTGACCACGCTCCTGCAGATGGTGGCGCACGGGCTCGGCGTCACGCTCATTCCCGAAATGGCGGCTGGACCGGCCGGCGCCATCCCCGACCTCAAGATCGTGCCGTTCCAGGAGCCGATGCCGCAACGGATGATCTGCCTTGCCTGGCGGCGCAACAATGCCCGCCACGGCGAATGCTTGGAACTCGCCAAGATCATCCGAAGCCTCGGCGCGGCGGTGCTTGCAGCCTGAGGAGCGGTCGGATCGGCCCTCACAAAACCCGGGACAGGAACTCGCGGGTGCGCGGCGATCGCGGGTTGGCGATCATCTCGCGCGGCGCGCCACGTTCGACGATCACACCACCGTCCATGAAGACGAGCTGATCGCCGATCTCGCGGGCGAAGCCGATCTCGTGGGTGACAACGACCATCGTCATGCCGCTTTCGGCGAGATCACGCATCACCTGCAGCACCTCGCCGACCAGTTCCGGATCGAGCGCCGATGTCGGCTCGTCGAAGAGCAGCACCTTCGGCTTCATGGCCATGGCGCGGGCGATCGCCACGCGCTGCTGCTGGCCGCCGGAAAGCTCGCGCGGGTAGCGGTCGATCTTGTCGGCAAGGCCGACGCGCCGCAGCAGGACCTCCGCTTCGGCCTTGGCCTGATCGGCGGGAATGCGCCGCACCTGCGTCGGCGCCTCGATCAGGTTCTCCATCACCGTCATGTGCGAGAACAGGTTGAACGACTGGAACAGCATGCCGATCTCGGCACGGCGCTGGCACAGGAGATCGTCCTTGACCTCATAGAGCCTGTCGCCCTGGAGGTCGTAGCCAACGAACTGGCTGTCCACCAAAAGAATGCCGGCGCTGAGCTTCTCCAGATGGTTGATGCAGCGCAGGAACGTGCTCTTGCCGGATCCCGACGGCCCGATGATGCAGGCCACCGATCCCTCGGAGACATCGAGGTCGACGCCCTTGAGGACCTCGAGCGGGCCATAGGACTTGCGCACGCCGCGCGCGAACACCATGGAGTTGGCCGGCACGCCGAAGCGGGCACGATTTTCGGACTTCACATCACTCATCGGGCAACGCCGCGCAGGCTGATGGCGTTGCGCAGGGCACGCATCGTCAGGGGATCTCGTCGGGTGTCGCTGCGGCCGAAATGGCGCTCCAGGAAATGCTGTCCCACCGACATGATGCTGACCACCGCGAGATACCAGAAGGCGACCACGATCAGCAGCGGGATCGTCTCGAAGGTGCGCGCATAGATGCTTTGCGCGGTGTAGAACAGATCGTCGACGGCGATGAACGTCACCAGCGAGGTCATCTTCAGGAGATTGATCGCCTCATTGCCGGTCGGCGGCAGCACGAAGCGCATCGCCTGGGGCAGCGTGATGCGCTTCAGGATCATGCGGTAAGGCATGCCGAGCGCGCTCGCGGCCTCCGACTGGCCGGATGGCACCGATTTGATGCCGGCACGGATGATCTCGGCCATGTAGCCGGCCTCGCAAAGCGAAAGCGCGACGACGGCGGAAAGGAACGGCGTCATGAAATCATTGGTGCGCACGGAGAAAAGCGTGCCCAGGAAAGGCAGGCTGAGCGAAATCTCGCGCACCAGCAGCGACAGATTGAACCAGAAGATCAGCTGGATCAGGGCCGGGACACCCCGGAAGAACCAGACATAGACGCCCGCGAAGCCACGCAGCACCGGACTAGGCGACACCCGCATGATGGCGATGACGGTGCCGACCACGATGCCCAGCACCATGATGATGACGGTCAGCATCAGCGTGTTGCCGAGACCGCGCATGATCGAGGGATGGAACAGGTAGCCGGCCGCCGTGTCCCAGGCGAAGGCGGGATTGCTGGCGAAGGCGCGGATGATCAGGAAGGCCAGCAGCAGGGCGAACGCCGTGCCGACCCAGATGCCGTAGCGGCGCTGCGGCACGACGGTCAATCGCGACACGGCAGCGGCAGCGCCCGGCTCGACGCCGATCTCGGTCTGGTGGGCCACGCCCATCAACAGTCTCCTGGTTGCTGGCCGGCGCCTGATCAAGGATCAGGCGCCGGGTAATTTCATTCGGCGCGGAGCGCGTCCATGGACCCGACGAAGTAAGGTTCCTTGATAGCGTAGGCGCCCATGCCGTACTTCTTGAGGATAGCCTTGTAGGTGCCGTTCTTGAACAGCTCGGCAAGTGCTGCCACCATCATGTCGGCGGTCTCCTTGTCGTCCTTGGCGATCGCCATGCCGAGGGGCGCAACCTCGTAAAGCGTCGGCAGCACCACCAGTTGCCCCTTGCTGGTCACCTCGAAATAGCTCGACGCGGTCGCATCGTCCATACGAGCGTCGACGCGATCGGACAGTACGGCCTGGACGATGTCGGTCGAGGAGTTGAAGACGGACTTCTCGATGGCCGGCCGGCCCTTGTCGGTGCACTCCTTGCCAAGCTTGTCGACGAGGAAATCCGAGGCGCTGCCGGCCGAGACGCCGATGCGCTTGCCGCAGAGCGGAGTGTCGCCGCTGAAGCTCGCCTTCTTCTCGGGCGACGTCGAGACAGCCAGCCCAGCCTTCAGGAACATGACGAAATCGACCTGCTTCAACCGCTCGGGCGTGGCCGAGAACGTCTCCCAGGCGATCTTGAAGCGGCCGGCGGCAAGCCCGGGTATCATGGAAGGAAACGGCGTGCGCTGCACGTCGAGCTTGGCATCGACGAGCTTGGCCACCTCGCCGGCCAGTTCGATGATGATGCCGGTCTGCTTGCCGTCGGCATCGAGATATTCGAAGGGCGCGAAGTCCAGCGTGTTGGCGACGGCGAGCGTTCCGCTCTGCTTGACGTCTGTGGATTTCGGTACCTCGGCGGCCCGGGAAACCCCACCCCAGACGGTCGCGGAGATCGCCAGCGCAAGGCCGGTCATTCGCAGATATGCATTCATTGCTGTTCCCCTTTCTTTTGCTTGTTTGCAGTCTTCATCAGGCAAAACCACGCAAAGTCCGGGCCGGTCTCCGTTCGGAACCGGCCCGGGCTCGGCATTCGCCTACGCGTTGGCCACTTCCGCCGCCTTCTTCTTGCGGTAATGGTAATTCTTGTCGATGCGCTCCATCAGGTAGTCACCGTAGAGCACCGGCTCGTATTTCGGCTGCGTGCCGGCCGGCACGCAGACCGGCAGCGCCTCGATCGTCTCGTCCATGGATGGGTCAAAGAAGAAGGGCTGCGAATAGCGCTCGCGTCCCGAGCGGTTGATGACGCGGTGCGGCGTCGAGACGAACTGGTCGTTCGACCAGCGCGCCAGAATGTCGCCGACATTCATGACGAACGAATCCGGGACCGGAGGTGCTGGAACCCAGTCGCCGGCCTTGTTCTTGACCTCGAGGCCGCCGACATCGTCCTGCGCAAGCAAGGTGATGAAGCCGTAGTCGGTGTGCGGCGCCGAACCGAAGAGCCCTTCTTCCTGGGGCTGCGTCGGATAATGCAGCAGCCGCAGGAAGGTCGTCGGCTGCTCGAAATAGCGGTCGAGGCTGTCGGAGGGCAGCCCGAGCGAGAGCGCGATGGCGCGGACCATCTTGCGGGCAAGCGTGCCCATCTCATCGACATAGCGCTCGATCGTCTGCCTGAAGCCCGCAACGGCGGCCTCCTCCGGCCACTGGTTGGGGCCTTGCAGCGGCTTTTCGGCCAGGGCCCTGGGGTCTTCGGCGCCGACCTCGTGCATGAAGAAGATCGACTCGCTCTGATTGGGCTTGCTGACGGTCGCCACCGACGAGGTCACGATGGTCGAGCCGGCAAAGGGCAGGTAGCCGCGGAAATTCTTGTCGATCTTCAGCTTCGCCTTTTCGTCCTCGGGCAAGGCAAAGAAGCGCTTGCTGGCTTCGCGGACGGCTTCGACGTCGGCGCGCGGAATGGGGTGGCCGGTGACATAGAGGAAGCCGATCGTCTCGAGATAGCGGCGCAGCGTCGCCGCCGTGGCCCGGATCGCGCCCTCGTCGTCGCCATAGAGCGCGGAGACGTCGAGGATTGGAATTTCGGAAAAATCGCCGCGCTCTTGTGCATCCATTTTGGAACACCCTGTCTTGAACATAAGATACAGTACTGTATTTCTACACATCCGAGCGGCCTCATCAATAGGCTTTCGATCGCAAAAGGAAGGACGCGGCATCATGGCACCACGCAAGATCATCATCGACACCGATCCGGGCCAGGACGACGCGTTCGCGATCCTCTTCGCGCTGGGATCCCCGTCCGAGCTCGAGGTGGTCGGCGTCACCACGGTCGGCGGCAACGTGCCGCTTGCCCTGACGTCGAAGAACGCGCTGAAGGTGGTCGAGCTTGCCGGGCGGGCGGATGTGCCGGTCTATGCCGGATGCCCGGCGCCGATGGTGCGCAAGCTGATCACGGCCGAATATGTGCATGGCGAAACCGGCCTCGACGGTGCAGACCTGCCCGAACCGGTGACGCCGCTCAAGAGCGAACACGCCGTCAACTACATGGTGCGCACGATCATGGACGCGCCGGAGGGCGAGCTGACCGTCTGCACGCTCGGACCGATGACCAACCTCGCCATGGCCATGACCATGGAGCCGAGGATCGTGCCCCGCCTGCGCGAAGTCGTGCTGATGGGCGGCGGCTTCTTCCAGGGCGGTAACGCCACCCCTGCGGCCGAGTTCAACATCTTCGTCGACCCGCATGCGGCGCACAAGGTGTTCGACAGCGGCGCGCCCGTGACCATGGCGGGCATAGACTGCACCTACACCGCGCTGATGACGCCTGAATGGCTGGAGCGCCTGCGCGCAACCGGCAGCCGCGCCGCGATCGAGGCCGCGAACCTCGCGGACTTCTACCGCCAGTATGGCACGCACAAATTCGAAACGCCGGCGCGCCCCATCCACGATGCCTGCGTCACCGGCTATCTGCTGGCGCCACAGATCTATGAGCAGCGCCAGTGCGCGGTGACTGTCGACATCGTTTCGCCGGAGACGATCGGCATGACCGTGGTCGACTGGTGGCACGTGACCGGCCGGCGCAAAAACTGCAACGTCCTGCGGCGCATCGATCCGGCGCCGTTCTTCGAACTCCTGCTGGAGCGGATCAGCACACTACCCTAAGCTAAGAGCCTTGTTTCCGTGCAATTCCGGACGGAAAACCGTTACACACTTTTCCTGGAATTGCTCTGGCCTTCCGCGATAGATGGACTCCTGGAGAATCGCGGAGCGCATCGAAGCCGGCGAACGGTTGGAGGCGTCGCGCATGGCGATGAAGGTCTTGACCACATGAAAGCGGACAGCGCCCCGGCAAAAGGCAAGAAACCGTCCAAGGCCGCCCCGGGTCAGAAGGTGGCGCGGCAGACGCTCAGCCGCGAGGCGTGGATCGCTGCAGCGCGCAAGGTGTTGGAGAAGCGCGGCATCGCAGAGGTCAAGATTGATCGCCTTGCGCACCAGTTCAAGGTGACGCGCGGCTCCTTCTACTTCCACTTCGCCAGTCTGGCCGATCTTCGCGACGGCCTGCTGCAGGAGTGGCGCGATATCAATTGCGCGCCCTTCTGGGCCATGCGCGACATGCACGACATCGATGGCCTGCAGTTCTTCACCGACATCGTGCATGTCTGGGTGGATGAAGCGCCGTTCAGCCCATTGCTGGATCTGGCGGTGCGCGACTGGTCGCGAACGTCGAAGAAGCTGACGCAGGAAGTCAAGGACATGGACAACCTGCGCATCGAGCTCCTGATCCGTTCCTTCCGCGCCATGGGCTATCCCCCGGACGAAAGCCTGGTCAGGGCCCGCATCACCTACTTCCACCAGATCGGCCAGTACGCGCTGTCCTTCAAGGAAGACCCGGCGGTGCGCAGGAGCTACCAGCCATTGTTCGGAGAAGTGCTGCTCGGGCCGCTGGTGCAGGAGCCTGGGACAGCGCCACGGCCGTCGGAGATGAAGGGCGGACGGCGGTAGAAGGCGGCCTTCGGTTAAGGCACGACCAAAGACGACCTTCGTGAGGCGACAACGGCGGGGCGGCTTTGTGCCTCATCGATGGATTGCGCCGACCACCGGGACGCTGTGGACTGATGGCCTCATCGGTATCGGCTAAGCCGCGGATCTGTGCTAGGCAGCGGCCCAACCGATCAAAGGACGACACCGTGAACGAATTGACCGTGGCCGATGCGACCGAGAATATCTATGCTTCACTGCGAGCGGACAATGCCGACATCGACGCACATATCGCGACGCTCAAGGCAGCGCTGACACGAGAGGGCATAAAGCAGGCAGTCTTCGATCCGACCAGGTTGGTGCAGAACAACCGCTCGGGCCGCAAGTTGATGCAGGCTTATTTTCGGCAGCGCGGAGTGAGCGTGAAGTTTTCTGACTAGGTAGGGATCATCTGAAGATTGCACCTCAGGCCGTCTTCTGCGTCACCAGCCCCAGTTCCTCTACCATCGCCTGGCGCATCAGGAATTTTTGCGGCTTGCCGGTCACCGTCATCGGCAATTCGGTGCGGAAGCGGATGTGGCGTGGCACCTTATAGTGGGCGATCTGGCCGGCGCAGAAGGCCTTGATCTCCTGGTCGGTGGCGATCTGGCCAGGTTTCAACACGATCCAGGCACATAGCTCCTCGCCATATTTGGCGTCGGGAATGCCGAACACCTGCACTTCCCGCACCTTGGGATGGCGGTAGAGGAATTCCTCGACCTCGCGCGGATAGACGTTCTCGCCGCCGCGTATGACCATGTCCTTGACCCGGCCGACGATGTTGCAATAGCCCTCCGCGTCTATTGTTGCGAGGTCGCCGGTGTGCATCCAGCCGTCGCTATCGATCGCCTCGCGGGTCTTTGCCTCGTCGTCCCAATAGCCCTTCATCACCGAATAGCCGCGCGTGCACAGTTCACCCGGCGCGCCGACCGCAACGGTGGCGCCGTCGGCATCGACCGCCTTGACCTCGACATGGGGGTGGACGCGCCCGACGGTGGAGACACGCTTTTCCAGGGGATCGTCCACGCCGCTCTGGAACGAGACCGGGCTGGTCTCGGTCATGCCATAGGCGATGGTCACCTCCGACATATGCATCAGCGACACCACCTTCTTCATCACTTCGATCGGACATGGCGAACCGGCCATGATGCCGGTGCGCAGGCTGGTAAGATCGAATGTGTCGAAATCCGCGTGGTCGAGCATGCCGACGAACATGGTCGGCACGCCATAGAGGCCGGTGCAGCGCTCCTGCGAAATGGCATTCAGCGTCAGGCCGGGATCGAAGCCCTCGCTCGGGAAAACCATGGTCGCGCCCTTGGAGACACAGCCCATCGTGCCCATCGACATGCCGAAGCAATGATAGAGCGGCACCGGGATGCAGAGCCGGTCATCGACGCTGAGCTTGATCGCCGAGGTGACGAAGTTGCCATTGTTGACGATGTTCGAATGGGTGAGCGTCGCGCCCTTGGGTGCGCCCGTCGTGCCTGAGGTGAACTGGATGTTGATCGCCTCGTTCGGCTTCAGCCCCTCGGAGATGCGGTCGAGGCTGTCGTGCTCATCGCGCCCGGCCATGGCCAGCACGTCGCCGAAATTGAACATGCCTGGCGAATTGTCCTCGCCCATGCGGATGACGATCTTCAGTGACGGTAGTTTCGTTGCCTCGAGTTTGCCAGGCGTGGCCGTTGCGATCTCCGGCGCCAGCGTCTCGATCATGCCGAGATAGTCCGACGTCTTGAAGCTGGCGGCGGTGACGAGCGCCTTGCAGCCGACCTTGTTGAGCGCATATTCGAGCTCGATCAGGCGGTAGGCCGGGTTGATGTTGACCAGGATCAGGCCGATGCGGGCGGTGGCGAATTGCGTCACCAGCCATTCCCAGCGGTTGGGCGACCAGATGCCGACACGATCGCCCTTTTCCAGGCCCAGCGCCAGGAAGCCGGCGGCCAGCGCATCCACCGTGTCCGACAGTTCGCTCCAGGTGAAGCGCTTGTCCTGGCCGATAAAGACGGCGGCATCGAGCGTGCCATATTTGCTGACGGTATCGGAGAAAAGCGCTGGAATGGTCTTGTCGAGCAGCGGTACCTTGCGCTCGCCCGAGACATGCGCCTTGCCGTCGACGGGTGCGATAAAGACGCTGCCGGCGCGCGCACCGCGTCCGCGGAGATTGGTGGCGTTCTTCAGTTCGTCGAGATTGACCGGCATCGCTGTCTCCTCCAGCACAGCGCCGAGCCTATCAGCCTACCGGGACAGTGGAAACTGGGTATTCCCTCCCCCTTTGAGGCGGGTGGGGCTGTCTCACGTCGAGCACTGCCGCAAGGACCCCACCCGTCCATCCGCCTTCGGCGGCTGTCCACCCTCCCCTCAAGAGGGAGGGAGAGCGCTCATCTTCGTGACGATGTCGCGCAAGATGGCTTCATCGCCTGTGGAACGAGCTTTCTTTGATGCGACCAGGCAGGCTTGCGACTTCAAGACCACGCCGTCGCTCAACACCTTGAGATGATTGGCACGCAGCGTCGAGCCTGTGGTGGTGATGTCGACGACGACATCGGCAAGCCCGGCGGCCGGCGTGCCTTCAGTGGCGCCGAGGCTCTCGACGATGCGATAGACCTGGATGCCGTGTTTCTGCGAGAAAAATTGCTGCGTCAGCCGCCAGTATTTGGTGGCGATCCTCAGGCGTCGGCCATGGCGCTGGCGGAAATCGGCGGCGACGTCGTCGAGGTCGGCCATGGTGTCGACATCGAGCCAGATTTCGGGCACCGCCACCACGACATCGGCATGGCCGAAGCCGAGGCGGGCCACGATCTCGGCGCGGACCTCCCAATCGCCGAGATTTTCCCGCACAAGGTCCTCGCCGGTGATGCCGAGATCGACCGCGCCCTGGCCGATCTCGCCCGCTATCTCGGAAGCCGACAGGAAGGCGACCTCGACATTGTCCAGGCCCTCGACGCGGGCGTGATATTTGCGTTCGTCGCCGGGCAGGCTGATGGCAAGGCCAGCCTTGGCCAGCACCTCCAGCGCCTGCTCTTTCAGCCGGCCCTTCGACGGGATCGCCAGCGTGATCATCGTGCCGTCTCCCGCAACGCTTCGATGCGGTCGAGCCAGACGGAAAAGCCGACACCGGGGATCGCGGTCCTGGCGCCGAGCAGCGTCAGCAGCCGGTCGTAACGGCCGCCACCGGCCAGGGGACGCTCGCCATCGTGCGCGGCAATCTCGAAGACGACACCGGTGTAGTAGTCCAGCGGACGGCCGAAGGCGGCGTCGTAGCGGATTTTTCCCGCAGGCAAACCATGCGCCTCGATCGCCCTGGCGCGGGCGGCAAACTTTTCAAGCGCTGCGCCCAGCGAAAGCCCGGCGCCGTCGGCGAAGGTGTCCAGCGCCTGCGCAGCCCCATCGAGCGGCACGTCGATCGCCAGAAAGCCCTTCAGCGCCGCGAAGGCTTCGTTCGACAGCCGCACGCTGCGCAATTCGGCCTTTTCGATCAATCGCCGGGCAATGTCGGACGGCGAACGGCCGGCCGATGCCGAGAGCCCGGCTTCCTCCATGCCACCGGCAATGTGCGCCGAAAGGGCTTCGAGATCACCGTCGAGGACAAGTGCCGCGACCGGGCCGGAAAGCTGGCCGTTGCGCGGCGGATTGGCAAGATCGGCAAGGGCTGCCTGCAGCATCGGCGCCGAACCGAAGGCGCGGGCCAAGCGCATGCGCCAGCCGCGCGGCAGCCCGAGGGCGGCGAGCACCGCCTCGAAAATGCCCTGGTCACCCAGCGTGACCGTGAGGGATTGGCCGGGCAGCACCAGCGTGAGCAGCGCGTGCGCGTCGGCCACGGAGCGGGCATCGGCTGCAGCTGTGTCGCGGTCGCCGAGATCTTCGATGCCGGCTTGGAAGAACTCGTTGCCGCCTTCGCGGCGCTGGCGAAACACTTCGCCCAGATAGGAATAACGGCGCGGCGTTCCGGCCTGGGAGCGGATATGGTCGAGGCAGACCGGGATCGTGAATTCCGGCCGCAGGCACATCGTCTGGCCGGTCTCGCTTTCGGTGAGGAAGATGCGGCGGCGCAAGTCCTCGCCGGCCATGTCGAGGAACGGATCGGCCGGCTGCAACACAGCTACCTCGACCGGATGGGTGTCGCGGGCGGCGAAGAGGCTGGTGATGTCGGTTGAAATGGCGGGGTAGCGGGAGGTCATGGAGTGCGCCCTCGCATCGCACGACCCTCTGGTTTGAGATCAGTGGGTCGACCGAAGGTCGGCGCTCCACGGCGCCCCCCTCTGTCCTGCCGGACATCTCCCCCACTAGGGGGGAGATTGGACGTCATCTCTACCTTTGCTAATCGCC